>NZ_JBSGTX010000035.1:70995-76776 GCF_053607625.1 Streptomyces sp. NPDC055103 | reverse complement strand
TCGCACCACCGCCGACGACCGCGAGTAGTCCGGGTGACGACGGCAAGCACCGCCGCCGACGTGGGGCGGGGCGGGGAGGGCCCCCCCCCCGGAGGCGCCCCCCCCCCCGGCCCCCGGGGGGCGCAACCCCCCGGGGCCCCCGGGCCCCCCCCCGGGCCGCCCCTCGTACGTCTGCGGGCCCTCAGCTCCCGGAGCAGCTCGGCAGGTTCGCCGTGTCGCCCTTGCGGAGCTTCTCCAGCGACTTCGTGGCGTCGTCGATGGTGTCGACCTTGATCAGGGTCAGGCCGCCGGGCGTGTCGGAGGCGGCGGACGCGCAGTTGTCGGCCGGGGTGAGGAAGTACTGGGCGCCCGCCGAGCGCGCGCCGACGAGCTTCATGTCGATGCCGCCGATCGGGCCGACCTTCCCCTTGTCGTCGATGGTGCCCGTGCCGGCGACGAACTTTCCGCCGGTGAGGCTCTCCGGGGTGAGCTTGTCGACGATGCCGAGGGCGAACATCAGGCCGGCGCTGGGGCCGCCGACGTCGGCGAGGTTGATGTCGATGGTGAACGGGAAGACGTGGTCGGTGCCGGCCTGGATGCCGACGACGGCCCGGTCGCCCTCCTCGGAGGTGGCGGTCGTGATGACCACCTTCCGGGTGACGGTCGGCTCCTTGCGCGCCTTCTCGGCCTCGGCCGCCTCCTTGGCGGGGACGATCGTGAACGCGACGTCCTGGCCGGGCTTGCGCTTCGTGACCTGCTTGGCGACGTCGCCCGGCTCGCTGACTGCCACACCGTCGACGGCCCTGATCACGTCACCGGCGTGCAGCTTGCCCTCCGCCGGGGAGTCCTTGACGACGGTGGCGACGACGACGCGGCTGGTCACCGGGATGCCCAGCTCCCCGAGGGCCGCCACCTTGGCGCTCTCCTGGGACTGGCTGAACTCCTCGGCGTTCTCCTGACTCGACTGCTCCTCGGTCTTGCCGTCCGGGTAGAGCGTGTCGTGCGGCACCACCACGTTGTCGTGGGCGAGCCAGCCGTAGACCGCCTCGACGGCGTTCATCTTGTAGTCCGCGCTGGTGACGCGGACCGTCGTCATGTTGAGGTGGCCGTCGGTCGGGTAGGTCTTGCGTCCGGAGATCGAGAGGACGGGCTCTCCCCTGGCCTCTCCCAGGGTGTTGACCGTGGGGCCGGGACTCATCTCCGCGTACGGCACCGGGATCAGGACGCCTGCGATGAGCAGACAGATCAACACCAGGGTGGAGGCGAGCATCGTCGCGGTGCGGCGTGGCATGGAACGACAGTACGGGACTCGCCTGTGGGTGCACCCCTGGGGCGGGCCGTACGAGCGGGGTCAGCGGGAGGGTGACGTGGTCACGGGAGTCACCACCGCGCTCGCGTCCCGCTCCGGGAGGCCCTCCGCACCGGCGGGCGTGGGGTGGGAACGCTCCATGGCGTCCCTGAATCGGGCGTAGCCGGCGAGCTCGGCCACGTCACCTGTCGTCTTGTTCCTCGAAGCCCAGCTTCCCCATATCGCCGCGCCGACGACTGCGAAAAGCGGAATCAGCAACCAGGCCAGCGCTGCCATCCCGACCTCCCATCCCCAGTGAGTTGATCAGCAGACTCTTCATCTGTGGCATCAACGCTGCTGCCTGGGGGCCGGTTACGCAAATCGGGCGTTCGGCTACGCGCTGTCGGCGCGTCGTCTTGCGGGCCGGGGCGGTGCCCCGCCCGGGCCGGGGCGGTGCCCCGCACCCCCTCAGCAGGCCCCCACCCACTCTTCGGTGCCGTCCGAGAAGGTCTGGTGCTTCCAGATCGGGACCTCGTGCTTGAGGTCGTCGATCAGCTTGCGGCAGGCCTCGAAGGCCTCGCCGCGGTGGGGGCAGGAGACGGCGACGACGACCGCGATGTCGCCGATCCGGAGGTCGCCGACGCGGTGGACGGCGGCCAGCGCGCGGACCGGGTAGTCGGCGACGACCTTCTCGGCGACCCGGCGCAGCTCCGCCTCGGCGGAGGGGTGACAGGAGTAGCCGAGGGCGTCGACGTCCGCGCCTCCGTCGTGGTTGCGCACGGTGCCCACGAAGAGCGTCGTGCCGCCGGAGGCGTCGTCACCGACGGCCCTGAAGACCTCGTCGACGGAGAGCGGGGTCTCCCGGATCGCGAGGAGCTTGATCGGGTCGGCGGCGGCCTGCTCGCCGGGGTGGTCGTGGGTGCGTGCCATGCGCCCATGGTGCCGCACGCCGCCGACATCCCGGAATAGCGGTTTCGACCGGTCGTCGGAACCCGGCGTAGGAGGGTTCTACAGGCCCGTCGTCGGAACCCTCCGTAGGAGGGTTCCGGAGACCGCTGGTCCGGTCCCCGTCCCGACGCGGGGCGGATCCCGGCCGGTTCGTGTCAGATCCCGCGCCGCTTCCGCATCTGCCGGACGAGCGCCGCCGTGCCGAGCAGGGCCACCGTCGCGCCGGCCGCGCCGGCCGCCGTAGCGTCCTTGCGGCCCAGGCGGCGGCCGGCGACCGTGTGGCGGCCCTCGGCCTCCTCCAGGAGCGCGGTGAGGACCTCCTCGTTCGTCCACCTCGGCCGCCAGCCGGCGTCGTGCAGCCGTCCGACGCTCACCACCC
Organism: Streptomyces sp. NPDC055103; assembly: GCF_053607625.1. Lineage (NCBI taxonomy): Bacteria > Bacillati > Actinomycetota > Actinomycetes > Kitasatosporales > Streptomycetaceae > Streptomyces > Streptomyces sp. NPDC055103. The sequence goes on along the minus strand of NZ_JBSGTX010000035.1, from coordinate 74,182 downwards.
AGGGGTGCATGGTGTACGCGAGGTCGCCCGCCGGGGACGGGGTGAGCCCGATCCGGTGGAGGCGGGCCGCCGCGCCGAGGGCGACGGCCGAGGGGAGCTCCATGCGCCGGATCCCGGAGAGCTCCTCGACCTCCTCCTGCTCCAGCCAGCCCTCGCAGCCGACCGCGAACTCCCCGTCGACCTTCTCCAGGGCCGCGTACTCCAGCGCGCTCACCAGGTCCTCGACGTGGCAGAACTGCCAGGTGGGACGGGAGCCGGCGACGACGAGCAGCCGGGGCGACTCGAAGTAGCGGGTCAGCGCCGTGTCCGTACCGCCGACGAGGACGGCCGGGCGGACGACGGTGACGTTGAGGCCGGGGTGCGCGCGGGGGGCCCGGCGGCCGAGGCGCTCGATCTCCAGCATGTCGCCGACGCCGGTGGCCTCGGCCGTCGCCCTGAGCTCGGCGTCCTCGGAGAGCGGGATGTCGTTGTCGGGCAGGGCGCCGTAGACCATCGCGGAGGTGCAGAGCACCACGCGGTGCACGCCGGCGGCGGCGGCTGCGGTGAGGACCGTCTGCGTTCCCCGCACGTTGTAGGCCGTTCGGGCGGCGGGGTCGGTCTCCAGGTCGAGATCGACGGCGAGGTGCACGACGACGTCCGCGCCGCGCAGCTTCTCCGCGATGGCCGGATCGCGTACGTCGAGGATGTGCCAGCGCGCCTCGGCGACCTCGCCGCGGCGCTCGTCGATCGCGACGACCTGCTTGATCTCGTCGGAGGCGGCGAGGCGCCGGGTCAGCAGCTCACCCACGCCGGAAGCGGCGCCGGTGACCGCGACGACGGGGCCGCGCGCGGCGGACCGGGTTGAGTGGTTTCGCGCTCCGCGAACCTGAGGATCTGGGGAACTCACCGGGCGTCTCCAGCGGTTGTCTTCAGTACGTACACGCATGACGCGTACGGACCAGGTGGCGTCCATCCTGCCGCAGGGCACGTCCCGGCGGAGCACCGAGCCCGTTTCCGGCCCGGATGTCGGGTGGTGTCCAGCCTCCGCGAGCCCGGCCCGATCGGCGGGACACCACCTACGCTGGTGGTGTGCGGGTCTGTCTGACAGGCCTGGTCGGGCAGTCGCCGTCGGCAGGAGGCCGGCGGCCCTACGAGCCGAGGAAACCTGTGAGTGACACCCCATTCGGATTCGGCCTTCCGCCGGAGGAGCCGGAGAACGGCGACGAGGGCAAGAAGAAGGACCCCGCCGGAGGTGGCCAGGGCGGCAACCCGTTCGGGGCGAACCCGTTCGGCTTCGGCGGGCTGCCCGGCATGGGCGGCGCGGGCGGCGCGGACAATCCGTTCGCGGCGATGTTCGGCTCGCTGAACCCCAACGATCTGGGGGCGGCCTTCCAGCAGCTCGGGCAGATGCTGAGCTACGAGGGCGGTCCCGTGAACTGGGACATGGCCAAGCAGATCGCCCGCCAGGTGGTGGCCCAGGGCACCGCCGACGGCACCAAGGACGCCAGTGTGGGCCCCGCGGAGAAGGCCGCAGTCGAGGAGGCCGTGCGCCTCGCCGACCTGTGGCTGGACGGCGTGACCTCGCTGCCCTCGGGCGCGAGCACGGCCGTGGCGTGGAGCCGCGCGGAGTGGGTCGAGGCGACGCTGCCGGCGTGGCAGCAGCTCGTGGACCCGGTCGCCGAGCGGGTCGGCGCGGCGATGGGCGACGTCCTGCCGGAGGAGATGCAGGCCATGGCCGGCCCGCTGATCGGCATGATGCGCTCCATGGGCGGCGCGATGTTCGGCCAGCAGATCGGGCAGGCCGTCGGCGCGCTCGCCGGTGAGGTCGTCGGCTCGACCGATGTCGGTCTGCCGCTCGGCCCGGCGGGGCGCGCGGCGCTGCTCCCGCTGAACGTCGAGGCCTTCGGCAAGGACCTTGGCGTGCCCTCGGACGAGGTGCGGCTCTACCTGGCCCTGCGCGAGGCCGCCCACCAGCGGCTCTTCGCGCACGTGCCGTGGCTGCGGGCGCATCTGTTCGGTGCGGTCGAGGGGTACGCGCGCGGGATCAAGGTCGACACCTCGAAGCTGGAGGAGGCGGTGGGCCAGCTCGACCCGACGCATCCGGAGCAGCTGCAGGAGGCCCTCCAGCAGGGCATGTTCCAGCCGGAGGACACGCCGGAGCAGAAGGCGGCCCTGGCCCGTCTCGAGACGGCGCTCGCGCTGGTCGAGGGCTGGGTGGACGCGGTGGTCCACGAGGCCGCCAAGTCCCGGCTGACCTCGGCGGACGCGCTGCGCGAGACGCTGCGCCGGCGCCGGGCCTCGGGCGGTCCCGCCGAGCAGACCTTCGCGACGCTGATCGGTCTGGAGCTGCGTCCGCGGCGGCTGCGTGACGCGGCGCGCCTGTGGGCCTCGCTCACGGAAGCGCGCGGGGTCGACGGCCGGGACGGTCTGTGGGAGCACCCGGACATGCTGCCGACGGCGACCGACCTGGACGACCCGGACGGCTTCGTGCACCGCGAGCACCTCGACTTCTCCGAGCTGGACAAGATGCTCGGCGAGGCCGCAGGGGGCCGCTCGGACGACGAGGGCAAGGACGAGGGCAAGGACGACGGCGCCAAGTGACCCTGCACGACGACGCGGTCCTCGTACTGAAGGCCTACGAGGACCAGGCCGAACTGCGTGACCTGTATCTGGAGCACCTGGCGGCGCATCCGGACGGCATGTACAAGCCCTGCGGGGCGGGCCATCTCACGGGCAGCGCGCTGGTGATCGACCCGGCCCACGGGCGGGTGCTGCTGACGCTGCACAAGAAGCTGGGCATGTGGCTGCAGATGGGTGGCCACTGCGAGCCCGGCGATCGGACGATGGAGGCCGCGGCGCTGCGGGAGGCGACCGAGGAGTCGGGGATCGCGGAGCTGACGCTGCTGCCGGGCGGTCCCGTGCGGCTCGACCGGCATCCGATCCCGGCGCCCTGTCACTGGCACCTGGACGTGCAGTACGCGGCGCTGGCCCCGGCGGGGGCGGCGGAGCGGATCAGCGAGGAGTCGCTGGACCTGCGCTGGTTCGCGTACGAGGAGGTGGCCGGTGTGGCGGACACGTCGGTGGTGCGGCTGCTCGAAGCGACGCTGGCCCGGCTTCCTTAGGTCGTACGTGTGAGGGGCGGGGGGCGCGGCGCCCCCCCCCCCCCCCGAAGCGCCGTGGTGGGGTACAGGCGGGGGTTTTGGTGTGA
>NZ_JBSGTX010000035.1:0-70985 GCF_053607625.1 Streptomyces sp. NPDC055103 | reverse complement strand
GCTCCCCGCCGCGCGGGGGCCCGGTTTCATTTTGGTCGTTGTTGGGGGGGGGGGGCCCCGGGCCCCCCCCCCCTCACACGTACGCGCTGTGGTCAGTTCCAGGCGTTGTTCTGGTTCTGCGCGTGGGCGCCCTGCTGGCCCGCGCCGAACTGGGCGGCGATGCCCTGGCCGATGGCCGCGTTCTGCGGGGGCATGACCTCGCTGGGCTGGACGAGCGCGAAGCCCTGGCCGAGGAAGCTGAGCTCCCAGCCCTCGCCCGTGTTGCCGCGGCGGCTGCGGACGCTGGAGCTGTGCGTCTGTGCCTGCATCTGGACGCGCAGCCCGGTGGACCAGGCGACGATCGCGTCCGCGTCGACGCTGACGTACTTCTCGGGCGTGACCTGCATCATCAGCGGCTGGCCCGAGGTCATGAGGGCGACCTTGCCGCGGCCGGAGATGTTGAGCTGGTACTTGCCGGAGCCGGAGATGCCGTACTGGCTGTCGACGGCGATGACCTCGGTGTGGAGGGTCGAGTCGAGCGCCAGGACGTAGGCGCTGTCGACGGTCAGGCCCTCCTGGTCGACCTCGACGACGTGGACGTACTGCGCGAGGTTGGCGAAGTAGACCGTGCCCTGGCCGGAGCAGCGCATCAGGTCGAGGCCCTCGCCCGTGCGGGCGCGGGCCCGGCGCTGGTTAGGGGTCTGGTACTCGCCGTCGAAGTCGACGAGCCCCTGGTACGCGACCATGGCGCCCTTGCGGGCGAGGATGTCGTCCTGCCCGGTGAGGCTGACCCGCAGGAGCTGCGGGTTCTGGATGACGTACCGCTCCTGGCTCTGCTGTTCGGCGTGGTTGAAAAGCGGGCTCTGCATGGTGTGTTCTCGCTCCCCCTCAGCCCCGGACCCGAAGGCGGTCGGTGCTGTCCTCGCTCGGCTGTACGACGACGATGCCCTGGCCAGAGAAGGCCATCTGCATGGCCTCGCCGCTGCCCCGACCGATGAGGGAGGAGGCCTTGAAGCTGCGCTTGCCCTTGACCTTGAGCGACGGTGACCAGGCGACGAGCGCGTCGGGGTCGACGTAGGTCTCGTCCTCGCCGCGACCGCAGTCGACGACGATCGGGGTGCCGCGCGAGGTGAGCGCGACCCAGCCCGTACCGGCGATCTCCACGTTGAACAGGCCCTGGCCGGCGAACTTGGCGAGTCCCTTGACCCGCTCGACGCCCCACTGGAGGTGGGCGTCGAAGGCGAGCAGGTTGGTGCCGTTGACCGACAGGGAGTCGTTCTGGAGGTTGATCACGACGACGTCGGCGCCGTAGTCGGCGAGGTAGAGCAGTCCGTCGCCGGAGCACTTCATGATCGGCGTGCCCTCGCCCGTGGCCCACTCCTTGGCGACCTGGCGGACGGCGGGCGGGTTGGGCTCGTAGGTGATGAAGCCCTCGTAGGCGACCATCGCGCCGGTCCTGGCGTACAGGTCCTGGCCGGATGCCATGGCGACCTTCAGCATGGTGCGGCCGTGGTTCTCCATCCGGGCCGCGACGGGGGTCGGGGCGTAGCCCGCGAGTTGCTGGTTCATGACTTCGGGCTCCCTCAGACCTCGTAGGGCTGGACGACGATGAAGTTGCCGGGGGCTCCCCGGAACTGGAGGTTCACGGTCTCTCCGCTGTGGCCCGGGTAGGCGTTGCGGCGGAGCCGCACCTGGCTGGAGAGGATGACCTGGGACGCGGACGACCAGGCGACGACGGCGTTGCAGTCGGCGAAGGTGGTCGGCGTGACGGGCAGGACCACGGGGATGCCGTGGGTCTTCACGACGACCGTGCCGGTGCCCTGGAACTGCATCGTGAACAGGGCTCCGCCGGGGATGCCGTGTCCCTCGATGCGGCGGACCTCGTACTGCAGGGACTCGTCGAACGCGAGGACGTTCTCCGCGGAGACGCAGATGCCGTCGCCCTGGAGCTCGATCGGGTGCAGATGGGCGCCTTCCTCGGCGAGGAAGACCTGGCCGCGGCCGGTGCACCGCATCAGCTGCATCTCCTGGCCGGTGGCGTTGCCGACGATCCGGCCGGCGAAGCCCGCGCCCTTGTGGGAGAAGTCGACCTTGCCCTGGTACATGACCATGGAGCCCTGCCGGGCGAGGACGGGGACGCCGCCCATGGCGAGGTCGACCCGCATGAGCTGCTGGTTCTGCGGGGTCCAGCGGGCGCCGGTGGCGGTCTCCTTGTACGGCGCGAGCGCGGCGGCGAGCCCCGCGCCGGCGGCCGGGACGCCCTGCGGGGCACCCGCGGGCTGCTGCCCGAACTGCGGCTGCTGCCCGTAGGGGCCGGGGGGCGCCTGTCCGTACGGAGGCTGCTGGGGCGGCTGGCCCTGGCTGCCGGGGTACGGACCGGGTGCCTGACCCGGGACCTGGCCGTACTGCGGCGGCTGCCCGTACGGGGCGGGGGCCGGCGCGGGCGGCGGGACCTGGGCGGGGGCCATGGGCGCCACCATCGTGGGCGCCGCGTGGAGCGGCGGCGCGGGCGCGACGGGCGCGGGCGGGGCCTGCGGGGCTCCGAACGCGGGAGCGGGGGCCTGCGGCTGGTGCGCCGCCGGTGTGGGCGCGCCGAAGCCCGGGGGCGCCGTCGCCTGCTGCGGCGGGGCGAACCCCGGGGCCGCTGCCGGTGCCTGCGCCTGCGGCGCCGCGGGCTCCTCCTCGGCGACCTCGCCGCCGAAGTTCCGCAGGAGCGCCTCCAGGCCTCCGTCGAAGCCCTGGCCGACGGCGGCGAACCGCCAGACGTCCTTGAGGTAGAAGTCGCCGAGCATCACCGCGCGCTCGGTGGAGAACTCCGCGCCCGTGAAGGCGTACCGGGCGACTTCCTCGCCGCCCGCCACGATCCGCACGTGGCCGGGGCCGACCTGGGACATCTGGCCGGCGCCGTCGATCGTCGCGGTGAACGACAGCTTGTGGATGTGTGCGGGGATGCGGTCGAGGGTGATGCGGAAGGACTCGGTGTCACCGGACTGGGACCCGAGCAGCTGGATGGACTCCTCGGGCGACTTCGGCTGGTTGAAGAAGACGAAGTAGCGGTCGTCGGAGAGCCGCTCTTCCGCGTCGAGTCCGAAGCAGCTGATGTCGAAGCTGAGTCCGGGCGCCGAGATCTGCACACCTACGTACAGATCGGTTCCCGCGGTCAGATCACTGATCTTGGCCTTGTGGCCGCGTTGGAATTCCCTGGCCATGCGTAACGACCGTCCCCCATCCCGAATGGCGAATGCTCGCGCCAGGCTAACGGCTGAGTGCGACATTGAGACAGGGCAGGTCGTTTTCGGTACGGAATCGGGAAACATGCACGCTGCCGGTATCGGCGGTGTCACTCCTCGCGAGCACCCGGGAGGTGTGGGAGCCGCTCGGCGGCCACCACGCCCTCCAGATAGCCGCGGGCGCGCTCGGTGCGCGGGTACGCCTCCAGGAGCCGCCAGAACCTCGGTCCGTGGCCGGGGACGAGAAGATGTGCCAGCTCGTGCAGGAGGACGTAGTCGACGACGTACTCGGGCATGCCCTGGAGTCGGTGGGAGAGGCGGATGCTGCCCTCGGAGGGGGTGCAGGAGCCCCAGCGGGTGTTCTGGTTGGTGACCCAGCGGACCGAGTCGGGGCGCGCCCGGCCGCCGTAGTACTGCTCGGAAAGGCGCAGCGCCCGCTCGGTGAGCTCGCGGTCGCCGAGGACGCTCCGGCTCTCCTGGGCGGCGAGTTTGTCCAGCATGACGGTGACCCAGCGCTGCTCCTCCGCCTCCGACATGCGGGCGGGGATGAGCACGATGGTCCGGTCGCCCTCGCGGTAGGCCGAGACGGTTCTGCTCCGCCGCGCGCTTCTGCGGACCTCGACCGCACTCGTCCCCGAGCCGCGGGGCGGCTTGCTGGTCACGCTGCGCTGTGGGTCGGCGGGCACGGCCCCGACGTTACCTGGCGGCGGCGGGGGAAGTCCTCCCTCCGGAGGGGTTTCGGGAACGATCCGCCCCCTCCGCGCACCATTTGAATGACTAATCCCCCTGGGCTGTGGACAACTTTCGGCGACCGTCACGGCGGCGGGGCATTCTCGCTTCAGGACGACGGAAGAGCCGTTGTCGATCTTGAATGCGGTCATGGACGGGGCGGGGAAATGCATCCGATGGTGAAACCGGCGCTGCGACGCGCCTGGCGGAGTCTGCAGTGCGTCCAGTTCGGCATCACCCCCGCGCACGCGGTGGTGATGAGCCCGGTCGACGCGCTCACGGGGTCGCTCCTCGCGCTGCTCGACGGCACCCGGGGGACGGAGCTGCTGCGGGCGGAGGCGCGGGCGCTCGGACTGCCGGACGGACGGCTGGAGGCGTTCCTCGGGCGGCTGGCGGCGGCCGGGCTCCTCGCCGACGCCTCGACCGGGCGGCCGGGGAAGGCGGGTCCCGGTGCCGGCGCGGTGGACTCGGCGCTCGACCCGCTCCGCGCCGACCTGGCCTCGCTCTCCGTCGTCCACCGCGAACCGGACCGGGCGCTGCGGACGCTGACCGCCCGGCGGGCCCTGCGCGTCCAGGTCCGGGGTGCGGGGCGGGTGGGGGCGACGGTGGCGGCGCTGCTGTCCGCGGCGGGCGTGGGCACGGTCGAGGTGCTGGACTCCGGCCGGGTCGAGCCGTGGGAGTCCGCCCCGGGCGGACTGCCGGCCGAGGCCGTCGGCGAGCGGCGGGCCACGGCGGCTCGTCGCCTGGTGAACCGCTGGGCCCGTGGCGGTCCCGGAAGAGGCGGAGGGTCCGCGCCGGGTGACGGCCGCGGCGCACCCGGCCTGTCACTCGTCGTGGTGACACCACGGGACGGTCTCGGCGCGTACGTCCCCGACCCGATCCCGGCCGAACCGTGGATCGCCACCGGGACCCCTCATCTGTACGCGGGCGTGCTGGAGGCGACGGGGACGGTCGGGCCGCTCGTCCTGCCGGGCGGGACCGCCTGCGCCCGCTGTCTCCAGGAGGAGCTGACGGATCGGGAGCCCGTCCGGCCCCGGCTCGTCGCGCAGTGGCGCTCGGGCGCCCCGCATCCGCTGCCCGCCTGCGATGTGACGCTGGCCACGGCCGTGGCGGGGCTCGCCGCCGCGCACGCGCTCGCCTTCCTGGACGGGGATCTCCCGGCGAGCACGGGCGCCCGATGGGAGGTGTCACTGCCCCTGTTGGAGTGGCGGACGGAGCGTCTGCGACCGCACCCGGACTGCCCGTGCGGGGCGGCGCGCGGCGGAGAAGGGGAGCGCGCCTCGGCAGCCGGAAGCACGCAGGACACAATGGCGGGGTAACGGCCCTGCGCGACACGGCAGTCTGGGATTTGGAGGGGCACATGTCTGATCTTCCCCGGAAGGCGGTCACCCGGACCGCCAAGTTGGCCGCGTTGCCACTCGGCTTCGCCGGGCGGGCCACGTGGGGGCTGGGCAAACGGATCGGCGGCAAGTCCGCCGAGCTGGTCGCCCGGGAGCTCCAGCAGCGCACGGCCGAGCAGCTGTTCAAGGTGCTCGGCGAGCTGAAGGGAGGGGCCATGAAACTCGGTCAGGCGCTGTCCGTCTTCGAGTCGGCCCTTCCGGAGGAGGTCGCCGGACCGTACCGGGCGGCGCTGACGAAGCTTCAGGACGCGGCTCCGCCGATGCCGACGAGCACGGTCCACGCGGTCCTGGAGGAGCGGCTCGGCGAGGACTGGCGGGAGCTGTTCCTGGAGTTCGAGGACAAGCCGGCGGCGGCCGCCTCGATCGGGCAGGTGCACCGGGCGGTCTGGCACGACGGGCGCGAGGTCGCGGTGAAGGTGCAGTACCCGGGCGCCGGGGAGGCACTGCTCTCGGACCTGACCCAGCTGAGCCGCTTCGCCCGGCTCCTCGGGCCGCTCGTCCCGGGGATGGACATCAAGCCGCTGATCACCGAGATGCGGGACCGGGTCTCCGAGGAGCTGGACTACGCCCTGGAGGCGGCCTCCCAGCAGGCGCATGCGGAGGTGTTCGCGGGCGATCCCGACGTCGTCGTACCGGCCGTGGTGCACCAGTCGGAGCAGGTCCTCGTGACCGAGTGGATGGACGGCATCCCGCTCTCCGAGGTGATCGCGGACGGCACGGAGGCCCAGCGGGACCGGGCGGGGCAGCTGCTGGCCCGCTTCCTCTTCTCCGGTCCCGCGCGCACCGGGCTGCTGCACGCCGATCCGCACCCGGGGAACTTCCGGCTGCTGCCCGGCGCCGAGGGGGACGATGATCCGGCGAGCTGGCGCCTCGGCGTCCTCGACTTCGGCACCGTGGACCGGCTCCCCGGCGGGCTGCCGGAGACGATCGGCGTCTGTCTGCGGATGGCGCTCGCCGGTGAGGCCGAGACCGTCTACGAACTGCTCCGCGCGGAGGGGTTCGTCAAGGAGTCCGTCGCCCTCGACCCGGACGCGGTCCTCGCCTACCTGCTGCCGATCATCGAGCCGGCCGAGGCGGAGACGTACCTCTTCACGCGCGGTTGGCTGCGCGCCCAGGCCGCCCGGATCGCCGACCTCCGCTCGCCCGCGCACCAGCTGGGCAAGCAGCTCAACCTGCCGCCCTCGTATCTGTTGATACACCGTGTGACATTGAGCACCATCGGCGTCCTGTGCCAGCTCAACGCGACGGTACGGCTCCGGGACGAACTGGAGGAGTGGCTGCCCGGCTTCGTGGAGCCGGACACCGACTGAGCCCGGGTCACCACCAGGCGGAGTCGAGCCGCCCCTCGATCGCGCGGATGTGGGCGCGGGCGCAGTCCTCGCAGAAGTACTCGCGCCGGCCGTTCTCCACCGAACACGTCCAGGTCAGCGGGAGGGTGTCGGTGGTCTTGCCGCAGCGCGCGCAGGCGAGGGGTGCCTCGGGGGTACGGGCGTCGTTCATCCTCGTGACGATAGCCCGGCGGGGGCGCCTCGGCCCGGGCAACGCACCGCGGGGGCCGGTCCGTTCGGACCGGCCCCCGCGGGCGCGCCCCGGAGGGCGCGGGGTGGGAACCCCTTAGTTCATGACGGCCATGGCCAGCGCGCGGCGGGCGCGCAGCGAGACGCGCTCGGCGCGGCGCTGCATGCGCCGGGCGGCGACCAGGCGCACGGCCTGGCGTTCCGCATCGGCCTCACGCCGGCGATCGTGCATATGAGCACGAGCCAGGGCTTCTGGGATGAGTTGCATTTCGCGGATCCTGTTCTGACGCGCGGTGTGCGCGGCGGTGGTGGAGAAGTCGGGGGTCGCGGAGCCGATGGGCTCGATGGCGGAGGAGATCATCGGGGCCTGCTTCTGGGGATCGTGCGTGGAGGGACGGTCGATGGTTCCGGTGACGTTCATGCCGCGACCGGGTTCTTGCGCGGACGGCCACGGGGCCGCTTCCGGGCTACGACGACGCCCTGGACGAAGAGCTCGCCACCCCAGACGCCCCAGGGCTCGCGCCGCTCCTGCGCGCCGGCCAGGCAGGCGGTCACGAGCGGGCAGGTCCGGCAGAGGGACTTCGCGTACTCGACGTCGGCCGGGGACTCCGCGAAGAAGACCTCGGGGTCGTAGGCACGACAGGGGACGGGGACGCCGAGGTTCTCGATGGCGTCGTCGAGCGCGGTGAGCGCGGTGAGGGGGGTCAAAGTCTGGTCCTCCGTGGAGCCGGGCAGGGGGATCGAATCGGAAGGCGGTACGGACGGGGCGTGCGCTTCGAGTTGCACGGTGGTCTTTCCTCGTCTGGTCGTTCCGGCCTGGTGGGCCGGGGATTCGGCTGGTACCGGGTGTTGCTGCCCGAGGCCCCTTCGCTCCGTCATCCCCGTTCGGGGACAAACAGAAGGGCCGCGGATCCCGGGTGGGGTTCCGCGGCCCTGAAGGCGCCGGTCTGATCATGGATCAGACTGGATCACTCCAGGGTTCGAGCCCACGGAAGGCCCACATCATGTGGTGGTGCGTCGTCGTCTGCCGCTGCTGGATTCCGGCACCGGTCGCGGCGAAGGCATAGGCCGTGGCCTTGCCTGCTGCTACTGCTTCCAGTGCCTTGGTCGGTCGCTCATTGCGCTCGAAGGCGGGCGTGCCGAGACCGGACAGACCGGTGACGGGCAGACCGCTGCCAAGGAACGCAGCGCCGGAGAGGCCGAGCGAGCAGGCGGAGACGATCGCGCGATCGGTCATTTTGGCGGTGCTGACGAAGCCGTTGATGCTGGTCTCGATGTTGCTGATCACGGGGAATCGCCTCCTCTCGGCGTCTCGGAGGGCTCGGGTGTGAGCCGGACCCTCATATGTATGTGGACAAGTACAGCACGAAGACAGGGCTTCTAAGAAGCCGCCGTGTCCGTGGTTAAGAACCTATGGCGCTTGACGGGGCGGGCGCAAACTATTTTCGCGACGAGTTTTCCTCAGTCTTCCTAGTCCCCCGTGCCTCCTTCCCCACCTGCGCAGATGGCCAGGACGTCGGCCCCGAAGCGGTCGAGCTTGCGGATGCCGACACCGGAGATCGAGGAGAGCTCGCCGTCGGTGGTCGGGACGCGCTCGGCGATGGCCATGAGCGTCTTGTCGGTGAAGACGCAGTAGGCGGGCTGGGCCAGCTCGCGCGCCTGGTCGGCGCGCCAGTCGCGGAGCCGCTCGTAGAGCGCCTCGTCCATGTCCGAGGGGCAGTCCTCGCAGCGCATGAGCTTCATCGCGCCCGCCTCGGTGAGCGTCGCTCCGCAGACCCGGCACAGCACGGGGCCTCGCGGCTTGCGCCGGCCGGCCGCGATGCCCCGCTCGATGCCTCCGCCGGCGGCGGAGGCGACGGAGCCGAGGGAGCCGGAGCCGGGCCGCAGCCCCTTGAGGAAGCGGGTGGGGCGCCGGGAGGCGCGGCCGCCGGGGGCGCGGGACAGCGCCCAGGAGAGCGAGAGGTGCAGGCGGGCCCGGGTGACGCCGACGTACAGCAGGCGGCGCTCCTCCTCGACCTGTTCGTCGGTCTTGGCGTAGGTGATGGGCATCATGCCCTCGGTGAGGCCGACCAGGAACACGGCGTCCCATTCGAGGCCCTTGGCCGCGTGCAGCGAGGCGAGCGTGACGCCCTGGACGGTCGGCGCGTGCTGGGCGGCGGCCCGCTCGTCGAGCTCGGCGACCAGGTCGGAGAGGGTGGCCCCGGACTTGGCGCGGGCGAAGTCCTCGGCGAGCCGGACGAGGGCGGCGAGCGACTCCCAGCGGTCGCGGACCGCACCGGAGCCGGACGGCGGCTCGGTGGTCCAGCCCTTGGTGGAGAGGACGGCCCTGACCTGTGAGGGAAGGTCCTCGGCATCGTCGAGGAGGGAGTCGTTCCCCCCGGCGCGGGCGGCGCCGCGCAGGGCGATGCCCGCTTCCCGCACCTCCTGGCGCTCGAAGAAGCGCTCGGCGCCGCGGAGCTGGTAGGGCACTCCGGCGTCGGCGAGGGCCTGCTCGTAGACCTCCGACTGGGCGTTGATCCGGTAGAGGACGGCGATCTCGCCGGCCGGGACGCCGGCAGCAACCAGGTCCCGGATGCGTCGGGCGGTGCCCTCGGCCTCTGCCGGTTCGTCGGCGTACTCCGTGTAGACGGGCTCGGGGCCCGGGTCGCGCTGGGAGATCAGCTCCAGGCGGTGCTCGGCGGCCCGGCCGCTCGCCTGGCTGAGCAGTCCGTTGGCGAGGTGGACGACCTGCGGGGTGGAGCGGTAGTCGCGGACGAGCTTGACCACCGTGGCGTTCGGATGACGGTTGCGGAAGTTCAGCAGGTGATCGGGGGTGGCACCGGTGAACGAGTAGATGGTCTGGCTGGCGTCGCCGACGACGCAGAGGTTGTCACGGTCGCCGAGCCACAGGTCGAGCAGGCGCTGCTGGAGCGGGGAGACGTCCTGGTACTCGTCCACGACGAAGTGCTGGTACTGGCGGCGGATCTGGTCCGCGATGTCGTGGCGGTCCTGGAGGATGCCGACGGTGAGCAGCAGCACGTCCTCGAAGTCGATCACCGAGCGGTCGCGCTTGAGCTGCTCGTACAGGGCGTAGATCTGGCTGATCTCGGCCGGGTCGCGCGGGGCTTCCCTGACGGACTTGGCGACCGCGGCCGGATAGTCCGCGGGGACCGTCTGGGTGACCTTGGCCCATTCGATCTCGCTCGTGACGTCGCGCAGCTCGTTCCGGTCGAGCCGGATGCGGCAGCGGGCCGCGGCGTCGGCGACGAGCTGGATCTTCCGCTCCAGGAGTCGGGGCATGTCGCCGCCGACGGCCTTCGGCCAGAAGAACTGGAGCTGACGGAGGGCCGCGGAGTGGAACGTCCGGGCCTGGACGCCGCCCGCGCCGAGCTGCCGGAGCCGGCCGCGCATCTCGCCCGCCGCGCGGTTGGTGAACGTGACGGCCAGCACACTGGCGGGCTGGAGTATGCCCGCCCGCACCCCGTACGCGATCCGGTGGGTGATGGCGCGCGTCTTGCCCGTGCCGGCTCCCGCCAGCACGCACACCGGGCCGCTCAGGGCGAGCGCGACCTCGCGCTGCTCGGGGTCGAGCCCGTCGAGCACCGCGTCTGCCGTCTCCGGGACCTGCGGGAAGAGAGTGGAGTGCGTTGCTGCTGTCACCTGTCCATGCTGCCAGGTCCGGCGAGCTCGGTGCGGCGGCTCGTCCACAGGCGGTCGGCACCGGTCATACGAATTCCGGGAATGGGACGGTCGGGGCGTACGTTCTTCTTCTCGGCACCCGTCAGCGAACCAGAGGAGCGCCAGGCCATGCAGGGCACTGTGACGATGTACAGCACCACGTGGTGCGGCTACTGCCGTCGGCTGAAGAGCCAGATGGACCGCGAGGGCATCGCGTACTCGGAGATCAACATCGAGCAGGACCCGGAGTCGGCCGCGTACGTCGAGAAGGCCAACGGGGGCAACCAGACCGTCCCGACCGTCCGCATCGTTCCCGTCGCCGGCGGCGACGAGGTCGTCATGACGAACCCGAGCCTCGCGCAGGTGAAGCAGGCGCTCGGCGCCTGACCCCGCGCATCAGGGCCTCGCGAGTCACGGCCCCGCGAGTCACAGCCCCGCGGGTCACGGCCCCGAAGCTCAGGACCCCCGATCGGAGAAGCCCTCCGGTCGGGGGTTCCGCGTTCCTCAGACCACGTCGCCCGGCTTCGGGAGCGGCTTGCCGTACCAGAGCTCGATCAGGCGGGAGGCGATCGAGATGCCGTACGGGGGCAGCACATCGCCGGACTCGAAGCCGGCCGCGAGGTCCTCGCGGGAGAACCAGCGGGCCTCGTGGATCTCCTCGCCGTCCACGTCGATCTCCGATGATGTGGCGCGGGCGAAGAAGCCCAGCATGAGGCTGGACGGGAACGGCCAGGGCTGGCTGGCGACGTACTCGACCTCGCCGACCGTGACGCCGGCCTCCTCGAAGACCTCGCGGACGACCGACTGCTCGATGGACTCGCCGGGCTCGACGAAGCCGGCGAGGGTCGAGAAGCGGCCCTCCGGCCAGTGGACCTGGCGGCCCAGGAGGATGCGGTCCTGGTCGTCCGTGACCGCCATGATCACGGCCGGGTCGGTACGCGGGTAGTGCTCGGCGCCGCAGGCCTGGCAGCGGCGGATGTGCCCGGCGGCGGCGATGACCGTGCGCTCGCCGCAGCGCGAGCAGAAGCGGTGGAGGCGCTGCCAGTTCTCCAGGGCGACGGCGTGCACCATGAGGCCCGCGTCCCGGTCCGAGAGCAGCATGCCCGCCTCGCGCAGCCCCGCGGGCCGGGCGGACTGGTCCATGCGGCCGGGCAGCGAGTCCTTCTGGAGCGCGAAGTACGAGACGCCTTCGGCGTCGGTGCCGAGGAAGTAGCGGTGGGTCTCGGTGACCGGGGCCTCGAACGCCGGGGTCATGACGAGCTCGGTGGTGCCGTCGGGCAGGTCGTCGATCAGCACCTGGCCCTCGGAGACCACGAAGACGCGGGTCGTGGGGTGGCTCCAGGCCGCCGCCAGCCACGCCTCGTCGAGGCGGTGGTGGGCGGCCCGGTCGATGCCGCTCGGTGCGGTCAGCGAGATCGGACGGTCCGGCCGTTCCGTTGACGCGTGGTTCAAGGTGCTCACAGGTGCTTCCAACTCCCCCTGATCGGTGTGTGGGTTTCTCAGCTCGCGGCGGCTTGCCGGACGGGCCCCAGGGCGGCGGGCAGGTCGCCCCACAGGTGAGCCGTGGTCTCGACGCCCTTCATGAGGAGATCGAGCTCGATCTTCTCGTCGGGGGCGTGCCAGCCGTCGGACGGGACGGAGATGCCCAGGAACAGTACGGGCGCCTCCAGGACGTCCTGGAGGTCGGCGGCCGGTCCCGAGCCGCCCTCACGGGTGTAGCGGACCTTGGCGCCGTCGAAGGCCCGGCTCATGGCCCCGGCCACCGCCTTGAGGGCGGGGTGGCCGAGGGGGGTGAGGCAGGGGCGGGTCGGGGCGCCGAAGACGATCTCGTACCGGATGCCGGCGGGGACGAGCCCGGCGAGCCAGTCACGTACGGCGAGCTCGATCTTGGCCGGGTCCTGGCCGGCGACGAGCCGGAAGGACAGCTTGAGCTGGGCGGACGCGGGGACGATCGTCTTGCCGCCGGGGCCCTGGTAGCCGCCGCCGATGCCGTTGACCTCGGCGGTGGGGCGGGCCCAGACCCGCTCCAGGGTGGAGAAGCCGGCCTCGCCGAGCGTGCCGTGGGACTTGGCCGTACGCAGCCAGGCGGCCTCGTCGAAGGGGAGCTCGGCGACGAGGGCGCGCTCGGTGTCGGAGAGCTCGGTGACGCCCTCGTAGAAGCCGGGGATCGCGACGCGCTCGGTCTCGTCGTGCAGGGCGGCGACGATCCGGCCCGCGACGGTGGCCGGGTTCGGCACGGCGCCGCCGAAGGAGCCGGAGTGGATGTCCTGGTCGGGGCCGTACAGCTCGATCTCGCAGTCGGCGACCCCGCGCATGCCGGTGCACACGGTGGGGGTCGTCTCGGACCACATGCCGGTGTCGGAGACGATCACGGCGTCGGCGGCGAGCCGCTCGGCGTGGGCCTCGACGAGCTCGCGGAAGTGCGGCGAGCCCGACTCCTCCTCGCCCTCCACGATCAGCTTCAGGTGGACGGCGGGGGTGGTGCGGCCGGTGGCGGCGAGGTGGGCGCGGACGCCGAGTGTGTGGAAGAACACCTGGCCCTTGTCGTCGGCGGCGCCCCGCGCGTACATCCGGCCGTCGATCACCGTCGGCTCGAAGGGGTCCGTCCGCCAGCCGTCCTCACGGGCCGCGGGCTGCACGTCGTGGTGGCCGTAGACGAGGACCGTCGGGGCGTCCGGGTCCTCGGAGGGCCACTCGGCGAAGACCGCGGGGGCGCCGTCCGTCTCCCACACCTCGACCGTGGTGAAGCCGGTCTCCGTGAGCTTGGCGGCGAGCCACTCGGCGCTGCGCCGGACGTCCCCGGCCCGGTCCGGCTGCGCCGAGACCGAGGGGATGCGCAGCCACTCGGCGAGGTCGCCGAGGAAGGTGGCGCGGTGCTGCTCGATGTACGTACGCACGGCGTGGACGACGCTGTCCGGGGTCTCGCTCATGCCTCCGAGCCTATCCGGCGCCGGGGGGTGCCCCGCCCAGCAGGATGGCCTCCAGCTCGGCACGGCCGGGCAGTCGGGCGGGGCGGGCGACCTCACCCGTACGGACGTAGACGAAGGCGGCCGCGACGTCGTCGGGCGCGATGCCGTGCTGCTCGGCCCAGGCGAGCCGGTAGATCGCGAGCTGGAGGGGGTCGGCGGTGCGGTGGTGGCTGGTCTTCCAGTCGACGATCTCGTACGCGCCGGTGTCCCGGTCCCGGTAGACGGCGTCGATCCGGCCCCGGACGACCCGGCCCGCGAGGGTGAGGTGGACGGGGACCTCGACGCGGTACGGGGAGCGGTGGGCGTACGGGGTGCGGGCGAAGGCCTCCTTGAGGACGTCGAGGTCCCGCTCGTCGAGTATCTCGGGCTCTCCCGCGAACTCCTCGCCGCCGGGCAGCTCCTCCGGGCCGAGGAACGGCAGCGGCAGCTCCTCGAAGCGGGACTCCACCCACGCGTGGAAGCGGGTGCCCCGGCGGGCCGCGGGCTGCGGCGGCTTGGGCATGGGGCGGGCCAGGTCCTGGGCGAAGCCGTCGGGGTCGGCGGCGAGGCGGAGGACCTGGGAGGCGGAGAGGTACGGGGGCAGGAGGACGTCTCTGGTGGTCGCGCGGGCGCGGCGGAGTTCGGTGGTGAGGGCGGTGAGGTCGCGGTCCCAGGAGGCGATGGTCCTGGCGTCCTCGGAGGTGAGTTCGATGTACGGCTCCGAGGGCGGGGCCTCGGGCTCCCTCGGGGCCGGGACCGCGTCCGCGTGGGTGTCCTCGGGGAGGGTTTCCTCGTCCCAGAGGGGTTCCTCGTCGTCGGGCCAGAGGTCCTCGGGGTGCGGGGCCGTGCGGTTGGGCGCTGCGCTCGGGGGGTGGTGCCCACCCTCCCCCAGGGCTTCGCCTGGGAGGTGCCCCGAGCCCTGCGGAACGTATGCCCACAGCCGGGTCCTCACGGCCTCCGCGGCGGCGCGGCGCCGTGTCAGCGCCTCGCCGTCCAGCGGCAAGGGCCAGGCCTCGTCGTTCGTGTTGTCCGTCAGGGACGGGTTTTCCGCGTCCTCCTCCGGGGCTTCCGCCCAGGCCTCGATGTCGCCGTGGCCCGCCTCGCAGTGCTCGTACAGGGCCTGGAGGAAGTCCGAGGGGCCCCGGGGCTTCTTCTGGGACGGGCCCCACCAGTGGGCCGAGCCGAGGAGGAGGGAGCGGGGGCGCGTGAAGGTGACGTAGCCGAGGCGGAGCTCCTCCGTGTGCTGGTGGTCCCGCATGGCGTTCTTGAACGAGGTGAGGGACTTGGCGTCCCAGGTGTCGATGCCCGGCAGCGTGTCCGCGTCGCCGCGCAGGGCGTGCGGCAGCACCTGGGGCTGGGACGTCCACGCCTCGCGGGCGCGGGCGCTCGGGAACGCGCCCGCGACCAGGCCGGGGACGGCGACGACGTCCCACTCCAGGCCCTTGGACTTGTGGGCGGTGAGGACCTTCACCGTGTTCTCGCCGCCCGGCAGGGCGTTGTCGAGGCCCTTCTCGAACTGGACGGCCGTGCGCAGGAAGCCGAGGAAGGCGAGCAGGCTCGCCTCGCCGTCGAGGGAGGCGAACCCGGCGGCGATGTCCAGGAAGTTCGAGAGGGTCTCGCGGCGGCGGGCGGCCAGCGCGTGCGGGGAGGCCGAGAGCTCGACCTCCAGGCCGGTCGCGGTGAGTATCCGGTGCAGGACGTCCATGAGCGGGTCGGCGAGCGAGGTGCGCAGGGCGCGCAGCTCGGCGGCGAGGCGCGCGAAACGGACCCTGGCCTCGGCGGAGAAGGGCAGTCCGTCGTCGGAGGCGCCGCCTGAGTCCAGGAAGGTGTCGAGCGCGTCCGCGAGCGAGATCACCTCCGCCGGGTCGACGCCCTCGACGGCGGCGGCCAGCCGCTGCTCGGGGTCCGGGTCGTCGCCGCCGCGGTGGACGAGGAGGCGGGCGCGGCGGCCGAGGAGAGCCAGGTCGCGGGGGCCGATGCGCCAACGGGGGCCGGTGAGGAGGCGGACCAGGGAGGCGTTGGCCCCCGGGTCCTGGAGGACCTCGCAGACGGCGACGAGGTCGGCGATCTCGGGCAGGTGGAGGAGGCCGGAGAGGCCGACGACCTCGACGGGCACGTCCCGGGCGACGAGGGCGGCGTGGATCGCGGGGAAGTCGGTGGCCGTACGGCACAGGACGGCGATCTCGCCGGGCTCGCGGCCGGTGCGGACGAGGTGGGCGAGGGAGTCGGCCAGCCAGTCGATCTCCTCGGCGTGGGTGGGCAGCAGGGCGATGCGGACGCTGCCGTCCTGCTCCGCGCCGGGCGCGGGGCGTAGCGCCTCCACGCCCGCGTGCATGGCGCGCAGGGGGGCGGCGAGGCGGTTGGCGAGGTCGAGGAGGCGGCCTCCGCTGCGCCGGTTCTCGGAGAGCGAGTAGCGGCTCGCGGGGCTGCCGTCGGCGCCCGGGAAGTGCTCGGGGAAGTCGTCGAGGTTGGCGACGGAGGCGCCGCGCCAGCCGTAGATGGCCTGGCAGGGGTCGCCGACGGCGGTCACCGCGTGGCCGGTGCCGTGGCCGAAGAGGCCGGAGAGCAGCAGCCGCTGGGCGACGGAGGTGTCCTGGTACTCGTCGAGGAGGACGACCCGGAACTCGTCCCGCAACAGGCCGCCGACCTCGGGCCGGGTGGTGGCGAGCTCGGCGGAGAGGGCGATCTGGTCGCCGAAGTCGAGGAGGTCGCGGGAGCGCTTGGCGGCGCGGTAGCGGACGACGAGGTCGAGGAGCTCGCGGCGGGCGGCGGTGGCCTCGGGGATCTTGCGCAGCTCGGCGTTGCTGAGCTTGGCGCCGGCGAGCGCGCTGAGGAGCTCGGAGTCGTACGCGCCGAGGTCCTGGGGCCGTACGAGGTGCTCGGCGAGCTCGCCGTCGAGGGCGAGGAGGTCGGTGACGAGGGTCGGGAAGGACTTGGTCAGCGCCGGGTACGGGCCGGGGGCCTCGCGGAGCACGCGCGCGGCGAGCTGGTAGCGGGTGGCGTCGGCGAGGAGCCGGGAGGTGGGCTCCAGGCCGATGCGGAGGCCGTGGTCGGTGAGGAGCTGCCCGGCGAAGGCGTGGTACGTGGAGATGCGGGGCTCGCCGGGGGGCTCGTCCGGGTCGATGACGTCGGGGTCGGTGACCCCGGCGCGGACGAGGGCGGTGCGGACGCGCTCGGCGAGTTCGCCCGCGGCCTTGTTGGTGAAGGTGAGGCCGAGGACCTGCTCGGGGGCGACCTGTCCCGTGCCGACCAGCCAGACCACGCGGGCGGCCATCACCGTCGTCTTGCCGGAGCCGGCTCCGGCCACGACGACCTGCGGAGCGAGCGGCGCGGTGATGCAGGCCGTCTGCTCCGGGGTGAACGGGATGCCGAGGAGCTCCTTGAGCTGCTCGGGGTCGGTGAGGTGTGCGGTCACCTCAAAGAGGCTAACGCGACCGACTGACAGTGCGGCCCCGGCCGGTGCTCACCGGGCCTCCCGCACCCCCGTCACGCGCGCGTGCCCTGGTCCAGCTTGGAGAGGTCCACCGTCTCGGAGGCGGGCGGGACGACCACGTCGACGGGCTTGTCGTAGTCCGAGAACACCATGGAGCCGGGTTCGTCGCCGCCGGTCCTGACCATCTTGAGGATGTAGGGCTTGCCCTCCTGGGAGACGGAGACGGTGGTCGTCCCACCGCCGGCCTTCTTCTTCGACAGGGTGGCGACGGGGGTGCCGTCCACCTCACCGTCCGGCCCGCGCGTCAGGCCGCCGCGCTCCGCCGGGTCCTTGTCGAGGTCGGCGAGGAGTCCCTTCAGGTCGCAGACGCCCCCGAGGTCCGCGGAGCCGGCCTGTCCCGGGGCGATCTTCAGCCAGCGGCCCTTGACGAGCTCGATCGTGGCGTCGATCTGGGCCTCGGGCATGCCCTGGGAGGCCATGGAGACGCGCCAGAAGGCCTCGTCGCCCTTCATGTACGTGATGTCGTCGACGCGGCGCAGTTCGGCGGTGCCGCCGTCGATCTTCATCACGCCGGTGCACTCGTCGCGGTCGTTGACGGCGAATTCGATGTCGAGCGGCTGCCCGTCGGCGGCGACCCGGCCCGCCATGCGGAGCGAGGTCGCGGACTGGGTGGCGGTGACCGCCCGCTCGCCGATCTCGTCGGGCGTGAGCTTCGCGAAGGGGTCAGGGGAGGGAGAGGGGGCCGTGATCCCCGCCGGTGCCGCCGGGACAGCCGCCCAGGCCACCGCGGGCGCGGGGCCGGCGACGACCACGGCGGCGCAGATCACGGCCGCGGTACGGAGCTTTCGGTGCGACGCCATGCGAGCCTCCTCGCGGGTTCCCGAGCCCCGGCCCCTGTCCACCAGGGTGGCCCCACGCGCGCGTGCCCGCGACCGGGCGGGGTGGTGCGCGCGTGGGGAGGGGTGGTGCGGGTCAGGACGCGCCGGCGAGCTGCGCCATGTCGACGACCTGGTCGGCCGGGGGCGCGGTGACCGTGACCGGCTTCTCGTAGTCGGTGAAGGTGACCGTGCCGGGCTCCTCGCCGCCGGCCTCCACGACCCGGAGGACGTACGGCTTGGCGGCGTCCTTGGCCACGTAGAAGGTCGTGGTCTCGCCCTTCGTGCCCTTGCCCGTGAGGACGACGGCGGGCGTGCCCTCGACGTCCGCGTCGGCGCCGCGGGTCAGGCCCTTGCGCGGCGTCTCCTCGTCCATGTCCTTGATGATGGTCTTGAGGTCGCAGAAGGCGTCGGGGCCGCCCTCGCCGCCGGCCGGCATCTTCATCCAGCGGCCCTTGAGGAGCGCGGTCATGGCGCCGGCCTCCTCGGACGAGCCGCCCTCCTCGCCGGTGGTGGAGCTCCAGAAGGCGTCGTCGCCCTTCATGTAGCTGACGCCGCCGGTGCCGAGCATCTCGGCCTTGCCGCCCTTGGCGCTCTGCATCGTGCCCTTGCAGGAGCCCTTGCTGTCGACGGAGAGATCGACGGTCATCTCCTCGCCGTCGGTCTTGCCGGTGCCGTTCATGTGGAAGGCGGTGGCCGCCTTCGTGGTGGCGACGGCCTTGTCGGCGATGGCGTCGGCGGTGAGGCCCGCGAACGGGTCCGCGGCCTTGTCGTCGCCCTGGGAGCAGCCCGTGACACCCGAGACCACGGCCACACAGACCGTCGCCGCAACCCAGAGCTTCCGATTGGCCTTCATGCGTACTCCCTCAGCGTTCGTTCACAGCTTGTCTTCACGGTGTCCTTATGAGGGACGCCGCGAAGAGTGACGTGCGAGAGCGAACAATAGATGTACGCGGTGGAACGTGACCCTCCACACAGAGCGTCATTCGACGATCTGTCGGCCCTCGGGCTGGGCGCTGCACGAGGCGCGGAACGCGCAGTTCGTGCAGTGCTGACCGGTCGTGGGGGTGAAGCGTTCGTCGAGGACGCGGCCGGCGGCGGTGGCGAGCAGGTCGCCGACCCACTCCCCCTCCAGTGCCTCCTGGGCCTGGACCTTCGGCAGGGCGTCCCCGCCCTCCTTCTTGGGCGCGGCCTGTCGCAGCTGTACGAGTTCGGCGCCGCCCGGCTCCGGACGGTTCCCGTCGAAGACCTCGTCGAGGGCGCCCTCGCGGACCGCGAGCTGGTAGACGGCGAGCTGCGGGTGGTGGGCGACCTCGTCCCTGGTGGGGGCCGACTTGCCGGTCTTGAAGTCGACGACGTAGGCGCGGCCGTGCTCGTCGGTCTCGACGCGGTCCATGGAGCCGCGGATGCGGACCGCGTACTCCCCCGCCTCCAGGGTCACGTCGAAGCCGTGCTCGGAGGCGGCGGGGGTGCGGCCGCCGCGGTCCATGACGTGCCACTGGAGGAAACGTTCGAGCGCCACGCGCGCGTGGGCCTTCTCCTGGGCCGATTTCCAGGGGGCGTCGAAGGCGAGGGCGTCCCAGACGGAGTCCAGGCGGGCCATGAGGACGTCGAGGTCGGCCGGGGTGCGACCGGAGGCGACCTCGTCGGCGAGGACGTGCACGACGTTGCCGAAGCCCTGGGCGGCGGTGGCGGGGGCCGCGGCCTTGACCTCGCGGCCCAGGAACCACTGGAGGGAGCAGGTGGTGGCGAGGTTCTCCAGGGCGCTGGGCGAGAGGGCGACGGGCAGGTCGCGGTCACGCAGCGGCACCGTGCTGTGCGTCGGCTCGAAGAGCCCCCACCAGCGGTCCGGGTGCGCGGCGGGCGCCAGTGGCTGGCCCTCCTCGTCGGTGAGCGCGGCGAGGGAGGCGAGGCGGTGGACGGCGGCGTCGCGGAGCGCGGGCGAGGCCGCGGGGTCGACGGTCGTCGCCCGGAGCTCGGCGACCAGGGCCGAGACGGCGAGGGGGCGGCGGGGGCGGCCGGGCACGTCCTTCGGCTCGACGCCGAACTCGGCGAGGAAGCGGGAGGGCCGGTCGCCGTCCTCCGCCGCCGCCTTCACGGCGGTGACGACGAGGCGGTCGCGGGCGCGGGTGGCGGCCACGTAGAACAGGCGGCGCTCCTCGGCGAGGAGGGCGCCGGGGGTGAGGGGCTCGGCGAGGCCGTCGCGGCCGATGCGGTCGGCTTCGAGGAGGGACCCGCGGCGGCGCAGGTCGGGCCAGAGGCCCTCCTGGACGCCGGCGACGACGACGAAGCTCCATTCGAGGCCCTTGGAGCGGTGGGCGGTCATGAGACGGACGGCGTCGGGGCGGGTGTGGCGGCGGGTGAGGGTGTCGGCGGCGATGTCCTGGGCGTCGAGCTCTTCGAGGAAGTTGAGGACACCGCGGCCGCCGACGCGCTCCTCGGCGCGGGCGGCGGTCTCGAAGAGGGCGCAGACGGCGTCGAGGTCCCGGTCGGCGTTGCGCCCGGCGGGGCCGCCGCGCAGGGCGGCGCGCTCCAGGCGCCCGGGCCAGGGGGTGCCGTTCCAGAGCACCCAGAGGGCCTCCTCGGCGGTGCCGCCGGCGGCGAGGAGCGTACGGGTCTCCTGGAGGAGGTCGCCGAGCCGCTTTGCTCCGCGGGCGTAGGCGGGGTCGTGGGCGACGAGACGCTCGGGCTCGGCGAGGGCGCGGGCGAGCAGGACGTCGGAGGGGGGCGGGATCTTGTTCCCGCCGGCCCGCTCCTCGTCGCGGAGGGCGCGGCCGAGTCTCCGCAGGTCGGCGGGGTCCACACCGGCGAGGGGGGAGGCGAGCAGTTCGAGCGCGGTCTCGACGCCGAGCCAGCCGGCGGCGGCGGCCTGGGGCGCCGCCTGGGGCCCCGAGGCCTCCTCGGGCTCCTGGGCCCCCGGGGCCTCCTCAGCCTCCTGGGCCCCCGAGGCCTCCTGGGGCTCTTCGGCGCCCGCCACCTGGTCCGCCCCGGGTGCGGGGTGCGGGTGGGGGGCCGACGGTGCGGCTCCGTGGGTGGTTGTGCCCACCCTCCCCCAGAGCTCCGCCTGGGAGGTACCCCCAGCCCCGGCGGAACGCATGCCCACAACCTGGGCGGGACCGAGCGCGGGGTCGCCCACGACAGGGGCGGCCCCGGGTGCGGGCTCGCCCGCAGACGGGTCCGGCGTCGGCGCGGGCTCGCCACCGGCCAGGCCCGGCGTAGGCGCGGGCTCGCCACCGGCCAGGCCCGGCGTCGGCGTCGGTGTCGGGTTCGTTGTCGGTTTCGCCACCGCTCGGAGGGCCAGGAGCAGGGGGGCGACCGCCGGCTCGTGGCGCAGGGGGGTGTCCGCGGCGTCCGTCTCGACCGGGACGCCCGCCGAGGTGAGGGCCCGGCGGAGGGAGGGCAGGGAGGCGGCGGCTCGGGTGAGGACGGCCATGTCCTGCCAGGGGACGCCGTCCTCCAGGTGCGCCCGGCGCAGCAGGTCGGCGATGTTCTCGGCCTCCGCCGAGGCCGTGGGATAGGTGTACGCCTCCGCCCGGCCCCCGTCCCGCGCCGCCGCGAGCTCCCGGTGGGCCCGGACCTTGGCGGCGGGGAGCCGGGTCAGCGGCATCCGCTGGGTGAGCAGCCGGGTCGCCCCGAGCAGCTCCGCGCCCGCGCGCCGCGAGGTGCGCAGGACCTGCACGCCGCCGTCGCCGCCGAAGGCGGCCGGGAAGTCGAGGATGCCGTTCACGTCGGCGCCCCGGAAGGCGTAGATCGACTGGTCCGGGTCGCCGAAGGCGACGACCGTCCCCCGGCCGCCCCCCGTGAGCGCGTGCAGGAGCCGGACCTGCGCGGGGTCGGTGTCCTGGTACTCGTCGACGTACACCGCGTCGTACGCGGGCAGGGTGACGCTCCCGGCGAGGAGGACGGCCCGGTGGACGAGCTCCGTGTAGTCGAGGACGCCCTGGAGGTCGAGGACGTCGAGGTACTCGGCGAGGAAGCCGGCCGCCGCCTTCCAGTCCGGTCGCCCGACGCGCTCGGCGAAGCG
Source organism: Streptomyces sp. NPDC055103 (assembly GCF_053607625.1). Classification (NCBI taxonomy): domain Bacteria; kingdom Bacillati; phylum Actinomycetota; class Actinomycetes; order Kitasatosporales; family Streptomycetaceae; genus Streptomyces; species Streptomyces sp. NPDC055103. The sequence goes on along the minus strand of NZ_JBSGTX010000035.1, from coordinate 49,193 downwards.
GGCGAGCGCGTCCGGGCCGAGGCCCAGCTCGCGGGAGCGCGCGAGGACCGCCCGCACCTCGTCGGCGAAGCCTCGGGTGGTGAGGCAGGCGCGCAGCTCGTCGGGCCAGCCGACCCGTCCGAGGCCCGCCTTCTCCAGGTCGATCTGGCCGGCGAGCAGCTCGCGCACGGCGAGGTCCTGCTCGGGTCCCGACAGCAGTCGCAGCGGTTCGGCGAAGAGCTCGGCGTCCTGGTGGGCGCGGATCAGGGCGTAGCAGTACGAGTGGAAGGTCGTCGCCTGCGGCGGGCGGCGGCCGCCGAGCCGGGTGGCCATGCGGTCGCGGAGTTCGACGGCGGCCTTGCGGCTGAAGGTGAGGACGAGGAGGCGTTCGGGGTCGGCGCCCCGCTCCATGCGGGCGGCGACCGACTCGACGAGGGTCGTCGTCTTGCCCGTGCCCGGTCCGGCGAGGACGAGGAGCGGTCCGCCGGTGTGGTCAACCACTTCCCGCTGGGCTGCGTCCAGCTGAGGGGGATCCAGCGGGGCCGGCGCGGTACGCACCAGTCGGTACGCGCCCGGGGTCCGCTGCCGGCCCGGACCCGGGTACGGCTGTCCCTGGTGCGGCGTGTGCCGGGTGGTGGAGGAGGAGCTCACGTGGTTCGCCGGTCCTGGGGGATGTGGTGGTGCGGATGAGACGCCCCTGCGCGGCGGCCGTCGCCGCGGAAGACGCGAACGTCGACGTTACGCGAAACGGCCCGCCGCCGAGCCGTACTCCGCGCCGGTTCCCCCGCCCCGCGCCGTGCCGGATCCGGCGCCGCAGGCCGTACCGCGTCCGCTCCTCCGGGCCCGCCGGGCCCACCCGGACCGCACCCCCCGGCGCTCCGGCCTCAGGTGTGAGTTCCGTCCCAGCGCGCCCGCCGCATGTCGATCCGCGGTACGTGTCCCTCGGCGGCCGGGCCCGCCTGGCGCAGCGGCGTGCCCTCCGCGCGGTAGTGGGCGAGGGCCCGCGACTCGTGCCCGGGAAGCAGCGTCCCGTCCGCGCGGACCACGCGCCACCACGGCGCCGTCCCTCCGTACAGGGCCATGACGCGGCCGACCTGACGCGGCCCTCCCTCGCCCAGCCATTCGGCCACGTCGCCATAGGTCATCACCCGGCCGGGCGGAATCCCGTCGGCGACGTCGAGCACCCGCTCCGCGTACTCGGGCAGTTCTCCGGTCTCCCCCACGGGTTCCTCCATGCTCATCCGGCTCATCCTGCCTCACCCCACCGACATGGCCCTGCTGCCTCCGCGCGGCGGCTCTTCGTGCCACCATCGTCCGGGCGGTGACTGGTGATACGAGATCAAGAGCGACAAATACACGAACTAGAGCAAGAGCAAGAACGCGACAAAGAACGCGATCGAGAACAAGAGCGGGAACGACACGACGCGCATGCAGAGACGGACATGGTGATGGGCCAGGACACCCAGCCGCCCGGGGAGGGCGAGGCCGACGTGCCCGAGCGGGTCTCCGGGGACGAACCCCTGCTCGCCGCCCGCGTCCACCGGCCCTCGGACCTGATGCGGCTGCTCGCCGGTCTCCTGGCCATCGGTCTCGTCATCGCCGTCGCCGCCTTCGCGCACGCCACGACGTCGGGCCTGGAGGAGGACATCAACAAGGGGGCCGTCGGCGCCCCTGACGTCTTCGTCAAGATCGCCGGTCTCGTCTCCTCCATCGCCGTCCTCCTGGTCCCGGTCGCCTTCGCCATCGAGCGGCTGATCAAACGCGACGGCCTGCGGATCGCCGACGGCGTCCTCGCCGCCGTCCTCGCGCACGGCGTCACCCTCGCCACCGACCTCTGGGTCGCCCAGGCGGCGCCCGGCACGATCCAGGACGCGCTGACCCAGCCGCAGTCCGGCGGCGGGCTCACCGACCCGGTGCACAACTACCTCGCCCCCGTCATCGCGTACATGACCGCCGTCGGCATGGCCCGCAGACCCCGCTGGCGGGTGTCGCTCTGGGCGGTGCTGCTGCTCGACGCGTTCACGATGCTGGTGGCCGGCTACACCACGGCGCTCTCCATCATCCTGACCGTGCTCATCGGCTGGACCGTGGCCTACGGCACGCTGTACGCCGTCGGCTCCCCGAACGTCCGGCCCACCGGCCAGACCCTCCTCGCCGGCCTGCGCCGGGTCGGCTTCCGCCCCGTGACGGCGCTGCGCGCCGAGGGCGTGCCGGACGCTTCGGACATCGGCGACCGGGGCCGCCGGTACATCGTGACCCTGGAGGAGGGGGGGCCGCTCGACGTCACCGTCGTCGACCGCGAGCAACAGGCGCACGGCTTCTTCTACCGGGCGTGGCGGCGGATCACGCTGCGCACGATCACCACCCGCCGGTCGATCGTCTCGCTGCGTCAGGCCCTGGAGCAGGAGGCCCTCCTCGCCTACGCGGCGATCGCCGCCGGGGCGAACGCGCCGAAGCTGATCGCCACCTCGGAGCTCGGCCCGGACGCCGTGATGCTCGTGTACGAGCACATCGGCGGCCGGAGCCTGGACTCGCTCGACGACCACGAGATCACCGACGAGCTGGTACGCGGCGCCTGGCGGCAGGTGCGGGCGCTCCAGTCGCGCCGGATCGCCCACCGCAGGCTCGCGGGCGACGCGATTCTGGTGGATCGTTCCGGCAGGGTGTTCCTGACCGATCTGCGGGGCGGCGAGATCGCCGCCGGGGACCTGATCCTGCGGATGGACATCGCGCAGCTGCTCACCACCCTCGGTCTGCGGGTCGGGGCGGAGCGGTCGGTCGCGGCGGCCGTGGAGGTCCTCGGACCGGACAGCGTCGCCGACTGCATGCCGCTGCTCCAACCGATCGCGCTGAGCCGCTCCACGCGCGCGACGCTGCGGAAACTGGCGCGGGAGCGGTCGCACCGCGAGCGCGAGGCCGTACTCGCGGACTCCGAGGCGGCCAAGCACGAGCGGGAGCTGGCGAAGGAGGAGGCCGCGGCGGACAGGACGGCGGACAAGACCGCCGTACGGTCCGAGACGAAGGCCGAGAAGAAGGCGGACAGGAAGGCCGAGAAGCGGGCCCTCGACACGGCGCTCGACGAGGCCCGTGAGGAGGACCTGCTGGCGCAGATCCGGCAGCAGGTCCTGTTGATCCGCCCGCAGGCGCCGGTGGAGCCGGTCCGCCTGGAGCGGATCAAGCCGCGGACCCTGGTCAGCATGATCGCGGGCGCGGTCGCCGCGTACTTCCTGCTGTCCCAGATCGCCCGTACGCCGCTGTCGACGATCAGCGAGGCGGACTGGCGGTGGGTGGCGACCGCGGTCCTGTTCTCGGCGCTCAGCTACCTGGCGGCGGCGATGAGCCTGCTGGGCTTCGTCCCGGAGCGCGTCGGGTTCTGGCGGACGGTGGTGGCGCAGGTCGCCGGCTCCTTCGTGAAGATCGTCGCCCCGGCGGCGGTCGGCGGCGTCGCCCTCAACACCCGCTTCCTCCAGCGCGCGGGCGTACGGCCGGGGCTCGCGGTGGCGAGCGTCGGCGCCTCGCAGCTCTTCGGGCTCGGGGCGCACATCCTGCTCCTGCTCCTCTTCGGCTATCTCACGGGGACGGAGAAGACGCAGTCGTTCAGCCCGTCGAGGACGGTCATCGCCGGTCTGCTGACGGTCGCGGTGATCGTCTTGGTGGTGACCGCCATCCCGTTCATGCGCAAGTTCGTGTCGACGCGGCTGCGGTCGCTCTTCGCCGGTGTGGTGCCGCGCATGCTGGACGTCCTCCAGCGGCCGCTGAAGCTGCTCACCGGCATCAGCGGAATGCTGCTCCTGACCACAGCGTTCGTGTTCTGCCTGGACGCCTCCATCCGGGCCTTCGGCCACGGCGACCACTCGGTCAGCTACGCGAGCGTGGCCGTCGTCTTCCTCGCGGGCAACGCGCTGGGTTCGGCGGCGCCGACCCCGGGCGGTGTCGGCGCGGTCGAGGGCGCGCTCATCGCCGGTCTGGTCGCCGTCGGCCTGCCCATCGAGGTCGCCACGCCCGCGGTGCTGCTGTACCGCCTGCTCACCCTGTGGATCCCGGTGCTGCCCGGCTGGATCTGCTTCAACTGGCTGACGAAACGCGAAGCGCTGTAGCGAGCGAGCCCGGCGGCGGAGCTTGTGACGAGCCCGGCGGACGAGCCCGTGCCCGTAGCGAGCCCGGCGGCGGAGCCCTCGGGGTGTCCTGCCACCCGTCCGGACCCCCGCCCCGCGCGGTGGTCCGGACGGCGGCCCACGATGGGCCTATGCCGATCTCCGCCGCCCAGCGCGCCGCCCTGATCACCGCCACGACCGTGCTGCTCGCCGCCGGGTGCTCGGACGGCGCGGAGACCTCGGCGGAACCGACGAAGCCGACCGACTCGGCCGGCCTCTCGGCGCTGACGGCGCAGAAGCTGGTCTGGGCCCCGTGCACGGCGCCCTCCGCCGCCGAGGGCGGCGGGACCGCGCCCTCGCCGCTCCCCGGCGGCACCGCCTGGGAGTGCTCGTTCCTCCAGGCGCCGCTGGACTGGGCGTCACCGGCCGGCGAGACCATCGAGCTGGCCCTCATCCGGGCCCGGGCCCGTGCCGGCGGCGCCCGGATCGGCTCGCTCGTCTTCAACTTCGGCGGGCCCGGCGGCTCCGGCATCACCGGCCTGCCGGGCTTCGCCAAGGAGTACGAGTCCCTCCGCTCCCGCTACGACCTCGTCTCCTTCGACCCGCGCGGGGTGGGCCGCAGCGACCCCGTCGAGTGCGCCACCGACAAGGAGCTCGACGCCTACTACGCCCTGGACTTCACGCCCGACGACGCGGCCGAGGAGCGGACCCTGTCGGACGCGCAGAAGACGTACGCGGCCGGGTGCGAGAAGGACGCGGGGGCGGCCCTCCCGCACGTCGGCACCGAGAACGCCGCCCGGGACCTGGATCTGATGCGCCAGGTCCTCGGGGACGACAAGCTCCACTACTTCGGCATCTCGTACGGCACCGAACTCGGCGGCGTCTACGCCCATCTCTTCCCGAAGAACGTGGGCCGGGCCGTCCTGGACGCCGTCGTCGACCCCGACGCGGGCGTCGAGGAAGGCGCGCTCGCCCAGGCGAAGGGCTTCCAGCTCGCCCTCGACAACTTCGCCCAGGACTGCGTGGACCGCGGCGACGAATGCACCCTGCCCGGTGCGAGCGTCGCCGAGGTCGAGTCCTTCGTCACCGACCTCCTCGCCTCGCTCGACAAGAAGCCGATCCCCGGCATCGGCACCCGCGAGCTGACCCAGACACAGGCCACCAACGGCATCGCGCAGTCCCTGTACTCCAAGGAGTACTGGCCCTATCTGGAGCAGGGGCTCGACGCGGCCGACGGCGGCGACGGCGCCCTGCTCCTCTCGCTCTCGGACTCGATGAACGGGCGCGGCGAGACCGGCGCGTACAGCAACATCCAGGCCGCGAACGCCGCCATCAACTGCGTGGACTTCAAGGAGCGCTACACCCTCGGCCAGGCGAAGGAGCGGCTCGACAAGTTCCGCGAGGCGTCCCCCGTCTTCGGCGACTTCATGGGCTGGGCGCTCGCCAGCTGCTCGCAGTGGCCGGTGCCGGGCACCTGGGAGCACCCGGACGTCTCCGCGCCCGGCTCGGCGCCCATCCTGGTCGTCGGCACCACCGGGGACCCGGCCACGCCGTACGAGGGCACGCGCGCGATGGTGAACGCGCTCGGCAAGGACGTCGGCGTCGAGGTGACGTACGAGGGCGAGGGGCACGGCGCCTACAACAGCGGCAACGCGTGCGTGAAGAAGACCGTGGACGCGTACCTCCTGGAGGGCAGGCTGCCGGCCTCGGGCACCGTCTGCAAGTGAGCCTGTGCGCCAGTACCCCTAGGATGGGCGGCCTTGCCGCGATCCTGGGGGAACACATGTCCATACGCGTACGCATGACGGTGCTCGCCGTGACCGGGCTGCTCGTCGCGGGCTGTACGGGCGGCGGAAGCGGCGCGAGCGGCGGCGGGCCGACCGCGAAGGAGCCGTCCGCCGCCACCAGCCCGACGCCGCCGCCGGCCACGACCGGCACCAAGCCGTCGACGGCCGCCGCGCTCCCCCCGCTCCCCGCCTCCCTCACCGGCCAGCGCCCCGACTGGAAGCGCTGCGAGGCCTCCGAGAGCGGGCAGCGGCCCGGCGCGGAGTGGCGCTGCGCGACCGTACGGGTTCCCCTCGACCACGCGAAGCCCGAAGGCGCCACGATCCCCGTCGCGCTGATCCGCAAGGAGGCCGGCGACAAGAGCGGCCGGATCGGCTCGCTCCTCTTCAACTTCGGCGGCCCCGGCGCCTCCGGCGTCGACATCCTGCCCCGGGCGGCCCGGGCCTACGCGAAGCTCGGCAAGCGCTACGACCTGGTCGGGTTCGACCCCCGGGGCGTGGGCGGCAGCGCCGGCGTGGTCTGCCGGGACGACGCCGAACAGGCCGCCGCCGAGGCCTCGGTGGACCTCACCCCGGACACGGCCGCCGAGGAGGCCGCGTACCTCAAGGACAACACCGCCTTCGGCGCCGGCTGCGCCCGCCGCTCCGGCACGGTCCTCCCGTACACCACGACCACCGCCACCGCCCGCGACCTGGACCTGGTCCGGCAGGTCCTCGGGGACGACAGGCTCCACTACTTCGGCATGTCGTACGGGACGCAGCTCGGCGGCACCTACGCCCATCTGTTCCCGAAGAACGTGGGGCGGTTCGTCCTCGACGCGGTGGTCGACCCGACCGCCGACACCACCGGGCACGCCCGCCACCAGACCATCGGCTTCCAGCGGGCCCTGGACAACTACCTGAAGAGCACCGGTCAGGACCCGAAGGCCGGGACGGAGCGGATCGCGCGGCTGCTGCGGAAGCTGGACCGCGAACCGCTCGCCGTCGGCGAGCGCCGGCTGACCGAGGGCCTCGCGCTCACGGGCATCGCGGTCACGCTGTACGGGCAGTCCAACTGGCCCGTGCTCACCCAGGCCCTGGCCGAGGCCGAGCAGGGCCGCGGCGGCAGCCTCCTCGAACTCGCCGACGCCTACAACGACCGGGACGCGCGGGGCCACTACGCGACCCAGTCGCACTCCCAGCGGGCGATCTCCTGCGCCGACTCCAGCGAGCGCCCGACGGCGGCGCGGGCGAAGGCGCTGATCCCGGAGTTCCGCGGCCTCTCCCCCGTCTTCGGGGCGTTCCTCGCCTGGGACACGGCCGGCTGGTGCGCGAACTGGCCGGTGAAGGGCGAGCGGGCGACCCCGGAGGCGAGCGCCCCGGGCGCGGCCCCGATCCTGGTCGTCGGCACGACCGGCGACCCGGCGACCCCCTACGAGGGCGCGGAGAAGATGGCGAAGGAGCTCGGGGACGGCGTCGGCGTGCTGGTCACGAACAAGGGCGAGGGCCACGGCGCCTACGGGACCTCGGCGTGCGTGACGCGGACGGTCGACGCGTACTTCGTGAAGGGCACGGTCCCGGCGTACGGCACGACCTGCGGATAGGGCAGACGGAAGGGCCCGTACCTCATGACGAGGTCCGGGCCCTTTCGCGTATCGGTCAGTAGACCGGCTTCTCCGGCTCGACCTGGTGGACCCAGCCGATGACGCCGCCGCCGACGTGGACCGCGTCGGCGAAGCCCGCGGACTTGAGCACCGCGAGGACCTCCGCACTGCGGACACCCGTCTTGCAGTGCAGGACGATCCGCTTGTCCTGCGGCAGGTCCTGGAGGGCGGTGCCCATCAGGAACTCGCCCTTGGGGATCAGGCGCGCGCCGGGGATCGAGACGATCTCGTACTCGTTGACCTCGCGGACATCGATGATGTCGATGTTCTCGCCCTCGTCGATCCACTCCTTGAGCTGCTTGGGAGTGATCGTCGAGCCGAGCGCCGCCTCCTGGGCCTCCTCGGACACGACGCCGCAGAAGGCCTCGTAGTCGATGAGCTCGGTGACGGTCGGGTTCTCGCCGCAGACCGCGCAGTCGGGGTCCTTGCGGACCTTGACCTGGCGGTACTGCATCTCCAGGGCGTCGTAGATCATCAGGCGGCCGACCAGCGGGTCGCCCACGCCGGCCAGGAGCTTGATGGCCTCGGTGACCTGGATGGAGCCGATGGACGCGCAGAGCACGCCCAGGACGCCGCCCTCGGCGCAGGACGGGACCATGCCCGGCGGCGGGGGCTCCGGGTAGAGGCAGCGGTAGCAGGGGCCGTGCTCGGACCAGAACACGGACGCCTGACCGTCGAAGCGGTAGATGGAGCCCCAGACGTACGGCTTGTTCAGCAGCACGGCCGCGTCGTTCACCAGGTAGCGCGTGGCGAAGTTGTCCGTGCCGTCGACGATCAGGTCGTACTGGCTGAAGATGTCCATCACGTTGTCGGCCTCGAGCCGCTCCTCGTGAAGGATCACGTTCACGTACGGGTTGATGCCGAGCACGCTGTCACGCGCCGAGGCGGCCTTGGAGCGGCCGATGTCGGCCTGGCTGTGGATGATCTGGCGCTGGAGGTTCGACTCGTCGACCTCGTCGAACTCCACGATGCCGAGCGTGCCCACGCCGGCGGCGGCCAGGTACATCAGCGCCGGCGAGCCGAGGCCACCGGCGCCGACACACAGCACCTTGGCGTTCTTCAGCCGCTTCTGCCCGTCCATCCCGACGTCCGGGATGATCAGGTGGCGGGAGTACCTGCGGACCTCGTCTACGGTGAGCTCGGCAGCCGGCTCGACCAGGGGTGGCAGCGACACGGGGACTCCGGTGGTCGGTATGTCAGTACGGTTGTTCTCCCCGTAACACTGCCACGCCCCTCCTCATTCCGAGACACCCGGTCCGATCCGCGAGACGATTTCGTCCCAGTAGCCGGGCAGCGAGTGGAATGGCGCGCTTTGTCCCCGGGCCCCGGTCCGGTCGGTGAAGAAGATCGTCCCGGCCCCCTGCCAGCGGGCCACCCGCAGCGCCTCGTCGAGGTGGGTGCGCGGGACGCCGTGGACGAGGTGGACGAACTTCGCCTCCGCGTAGTCGGCGGTCCACTCCGCCACCTGTGACCAGCGGTAATCCGTCCAGGCGCCGGAGAAGGTGACCAGCTGGTCGGCGGTCTCCGCGTACCCCGGATGGGGGTGGGTGCCGTGCCCGAGGACGAGGTGAGCCTCGCCGCCGAGGACGGCCTCCAGGGTGGCCGTGAGCCGCCGCGTCCCGGCCAGGTCGGCCCGGTCCGAGGGGGCGCGGTCCAGGTAGAAGCCGTCCACCTTGTACCAGTCGAGGAAGTGGTGGGCGTCCGAGATCAGCTCCCCGAAGGGCCGGGAGCCGTGGGCGAGGTCCAGGTGCCCGAGGACTCGGACCCCGGCGTTGCGGAGCTTGCCCGCCGCCTCCAGACAGTGCGGGTCGGGGCGGCTCCCCGGGCCGTCGGAGACGTTGAGCACGGCCCAGTGCAGCGGCGTCCCGGGGCGGGTCAGCTCGGCCCACTCGACGGGGGCGAGCAGCGGGTGGGCGTAGCCGGGGACGCCCACCCCCAGCGCCTGGACCGCCCCCGTGGCCGTGGCCGTCGTCAGATGCGACACGCCGCCTCCATCCAGATGTCTGCGAGCGACTCCTCCAGGTTGATCCGGGGCCGCCAGCCGAGCCGGTCGCGGGCGGTCCTGACGTCGGCCTGCTGCCAGGGGCCGCAGCCGTCGGGGTACGGGTAGGGGGCGGCGGCCAGCTGGTCGGCGATGGTCCCCTCGGTGCGGGGGGCGCCGATCATCGGGCGCTGCGGCATGCCGTGCGGGGCGTCCAGCTCGTGGAGGTTGCCGGTGTAGCCGGCGACCCGGGCGAGCACGGCGGCGGCGTCCCGGAGCCGGACGGCCCGTCCTGTGCCGATGTTGACGACGCCCTGGGCGGCGGAGAGCGAGGCCGCGTGGACGGCCCTGGCGACGTCCCGTACGTCGACGAAGTCCCGCTGCACGCCGAGTCCGCTGAGCTTGAGCTCGCCGTCCCCGGCCTGCATGGCGCGGCGCATCGCCTCGGCGAGCCGGCCGAGCGGGGAGCCGGCGGGCGTGCCGGGGCCGACGGGTGAGAAGACCCGCAGGACGACGGCGTCGAGGCCCGAGCCGAGGACGAGCTCGGTGGAGGCCAGCTTCGACACGCCGTACGGGCCGCCGGGGCGAGGTACGGCGTCCTCGGCCGTGGAGGAGCCGGGCTGGCTCGGGCCGTACTCCGAGGCGCAGCCGACCTGCACGAGCCGGGCGCCGCAGCCGCTGCGGCGCAGGGCCTCGCAGACGGTGGCGACCGCGATGGTGTTGTGCCGGATGAGGTCGCGGGCGCCGCCGCGGGTGGCGCCCGCGCAGTTGACGACGACCCCGGGGTGGACCGCGTCGAGGAAGCGGGTCAGCGCGCCCGGGCTGCCGGAGGCGAGGTCGAAGCGGACGTCGGCGTCGTCGCCCCGGCCGAGGGCGGTGAGGTGGACGGCCGGGTCGGCGAGCAGCCGATCGGCGACGAAGCGGCCGATGAAGCCGTTGGCTCCGAGCAGTAGCACCCTCATCGTGCGGCCCCTACGTGCCGACCGGCCGGTCCTTGGGATCGAGGGGTCATGGTCTTCGGTCTCCTTGCGGGGTTTGAGAGAGGTGACGGGGCACGCCCGCGGCGTCGGCTCCGCGGGTGAGAGGGGGGTCCTGGCGGGAGGGCCGGCGGGATGGTGGCTGCGGGGGCCGCCGGGCCTTCGCTCGGGAGCTCACGGGGTGGCTGTGTGGGCCGAGGCCCGGGCGAGGGCGCCGGTCGCGTGGGCCAGCAGGCCGAGCGCGGCGGCGCCGCAGACGAGGGTGGGTACGGCCCCGGGTCCCGCGGCGTCGACGAGGGCGCGCACGGGGGCGGCGAGCGCGTCGAAGCCGGGGGCGGGGATGCGGGAGGCGAGGACGCTCGCGAGGGCGAGGGCCTCGGCGGCGCAGGCGGCGGCGAGGGCGGCGGAGGCCGTCTCGGGGAAGCCGTGCACGGTGAGGAGGCGGGCGAAAAGGAGGAGCGCGCCGAGGGCGAGGGCCCCCGGGCTGAATCCGGTGAGGGCGAGGAGGGCGGTGAGCGCGAGGAGCTGGAGCGTCACCGTGCCGAGGAGCAGGGGCCGGGCGCCGGCGGCGAAGTCCGCGAGTCCCCGGCTGTCGGCGATCCGGCGACGGGCCCGGCTCGCGAAGAGATGGGCGCCCCAGGCGGCGGGGGCGACGGCGAGCGCGAGGGCGAGGAGGGGGCCGGGGGCGAGGTCCCAGGGCCCGTCGGGACCGCCCGTCAGGACCTGGCCCAGGAGCCCGTCGCCGGCGACCGCGTAGGCGAGGAGCCAGAGCGTCCAGAGGCGGGCGGCGGGCACGGTCCGGCCGCCGGGGGCGCGGAGCGGGCCGCGCCGGACGGCGACGACGAGCGCCCCGGTGAGCGCGAGGGCACCGGCGGCGCCGACGGCGAGGCGGACGGAGCCGTGGGTGAGGGTGAGCCCGAGTCCGGCGAGCGCGGCGGCGGCGCCGGGCGCGAGGACGGCGAGCGCCCAGGGGGCGCGGGGCCGCTCGTCCGGCGCCGGGGCCGGGGGCGTCCCGGTGCCGCGGGGCACGCGGACGTACAGCTCCTCGGCGAGCGCGAAGACGTCCCGGTGCCGGAAGCGGGCGGCGGTCCGGTCGGTGAACCCCTGCGCTTCGAGGCCCGCGGCGATCTCCAGCGGGTCGACGGCGCGCTCGCACAGCTCCCGGTGCCGGTGCATGAGCACCTTGACGGGGTCGGCGTTGCCGCGCCGGGGCCGGGGAGGTGAGGCCGAGAGGGCGGGCGCCGGCGCACCCGTCCCCCCGACCGGCACGGGGGCCTCGGAGACGGGCCGGGCAGCCGGGGTGGACGTGACCTCCGGGGCGTGCGCCGCCTCCAGGGTGGACTCCGCCTGTGTGTGGTCCTCCGCCGGCGTCCGCTCCTCCGCCGGTGCCCACTTCTCCGCCGGTGCCCACTTCTCCGCCGTGGTCATCCAGGCGAGTCCGCGCTCCGGTGCGTCGGGGTGGTCGGCTCCTTCGTACGAGGGTGGGGCCGGGGTTATCCCGGGCGGTGCGGTGTCCGGCGTGCCCGGTGCGGCCGGCGCGTCCACCGGGTCCCCGGTGGCGGGGAGGTCGAAGGACGCGGCGTCGGCGGCGGTCAGGGCCGGAGTGCCGAGGAGGGCTTCGGAGCGGGCGTCCCAGGCTCCGGGGCTCGTGGGGGCGGCGGGGCCGCGCATGGGTGTGCCTCCTTCAGGCATCGGGGGCTCCTGTGCCCGCGGTCACGGCCTGGTGCGTCCAGCTGCCGGGCACATGGGCCTCGGCCGGGTGGGCGAAGGGCACGCCGTCCCCGGGGCGGTGGCGCACCGGCGCGTGGGAGAGGAGCTCCAGGTAGATGCCGCGGAACGCGGCCAGGTTCTGTTCGACGGTGAAGAGTTCGAGGGCGCGGGCGCGGGCCGCGGCGCCCAGACGGTGGCGGCGCTCGGGGTCCCGCAGCAGCGCGAGGCACGCGTCGGCGAGCGCGCGCGGGTTGCGCGGCGGGACGACGAGGCCGGTGCCGCCGATGACCTCGACGACCGCGCCGACGTCGGTCGAGACGGTGGCGCGGGCGCAGAACATCGCCTCGACGAGGCTGGTCGGGAAGCCCTCGACGACGCTGGAGAGGACGACGACCGCGGCGGAGGCGTAGGTGTCCTCCAGGGTGGGCGCCTCGGGTCCGCCGAGCTCCTCGAAGGTGACGGGGTTCTCGCCGACGGCGTGCGCCCCGGCGGCCTCGTCGGGGAAGAGCTGGGCGGCGAAGCCCTTGCAGTGGGTGAGGTACGCGTCGGCGGCGGGCTCGGGGGCGGGCGCGGCGACGATCCGCAGCCGGACGTCGGGCTGCCGGGCCCGGATCTCGGCGAAGGCGTGCAGCAGGGCGACGAGGTCCTTGGCGGGTTCCACGCGGCCGACCCAGACGAGGGTGGCCGGGTCGCCGCTCTCCTCGTCCTCGCCGACCTCGGCGAAGCGGTCGGCGGCCAGGCCGGGGTGGACGGTGCGGATCCGGTCGCGGCCGGCGCCGCACTTCTCCTGCCAGCGGCGAGCGTGGGCGTTGCCGGGGGTGAGGAGGGTCGCCTGTCCGTAGATCTCGGCGGCGATCCGGCCGTGGAGGGCGGCGAGGAGGGCGCGCAGGGGGGCGGAGCGGTCGGCGGCGGCCGGCGAGAGGTAGTGGGCGCGGAGCTGGACGCCGTACTCGGTGACGAGGAGCGGCGTGCCGAAGAAGCGTTTGGCCAGGAGGCCAGGGAGGGCGGCCGGGCCGCCGGCGGTGGCGTGGCAGAGGTCGACGGCGCCGAGCGCGTCCTCCTCGTACCAGTCGAGGGAGAGCGGGCGCAGGGCGCGCTCCAGGTGCTCGGCGAAGGCGAGGTGGTCGGGGAGGCCGGCGGCGGCCGCGGTCCGGCGTGCGCCGGGGGCGCGGCAGGCGGCTTCGAGGATGCGGACGGCGTCGTCGGAGCGGAGCGCTCCGGGCAGTCCGCCGTGGTCGCGGGCGAGGTCGGCGAGGGCGTGGAGGCCGGTGGCGAAGGACGTCTCGTCGTGTTCGGCGCAGAGGCCGGTGGCGAGGGCGTGGAAGCCCTCGGTGAAGCGGCGGCGCTCGCGTCGTCCGTAGGCGCGGCGGGAGGCGCGGGCGGCGCCGAAGGCGGCCCGCTCGACGGGGCTCTGCGGTGCGTGCTTCTCCGGGGCCGTGTCGTCGAGGGCGCCCAGGTCGCCCGTGCGGACGAGCCGGGCGTTCGGGGGGAGGGGCCGGTGGGTGCCGGTGGGGCCGAGGGCATAGAGGTCGAACTGGTGCTGCCCGAGCCCGTGTACGAGCCGTTCGCACCAGAGTCCGGCCTCACCGGTGGCGTACGGGTAGCCACCCTCCGCGAGCAGTCCGATCCGCACGAGCACACCCCCGATCTCCCTTGACGGCGGCCACCGTTGGTCCGGCGACTCGCAGCGGGAAGAACGTAAGCGGAGATACCGGTGGTGCGATGGACGGTTGTCCGTCGCACCACCGGAAGGGGTGAATGCACGTAACTTTCCCACCCCGGTCGCGTTCGGTCGCGATACGGTGCGGATCGGTTACGGAGCGTCAGGCAGCGGCCAGTTCCTGGCGCCGCCCCCGGCGCTCGGCCGCGAGGACCGGGTCGAGGGACGGGACGGCGGCGAGCAGCCGGCGCGTGTACGGGTCCTGGGGTGCGCCGTACACCTCCTCGACCGTGCCCTGTTCGACGATCCGGCCGCCGCGCATGACGGCGACCCGGTCGCTGACCTGCCGGACGACGGCGAGGTCGTGGGCGATGAAGACGAGCCCGAGGCCGAGTTCGGCCTGGAGCTCGGCGAGCAGCGCGGTCACCTGGGCCTGGGTCGTGACGTCGAGCGCGGAGACGGGTTCGTCGCAGACGACGACCCGGGGCTCGGCGGCGAGCGCGCGGGCGATGCCGACGCTCCCCCTGCCTGCGGCGGGGGGACCCCCAGCGCTGGCCGCCGCTGAACTCGTGCGGGTAGGCCTCGTACCGGTCGGGTTCGAGCCCCACCCGGTCGAGCAGTTCGCGCGCCCGGGAGCGGATACGGGTCTCGTCGCGCTCCCCCGCCGCGCTGGGGGTCCCCCGCCGGAGGCAGGGGGAGCGTCGGCGATGGACTCGCCCACGGAACGGCGCGGGTCGAGGGAGGCGACGGGGTCCTGGAAGACCATCTGGAGCTCGCGGCGGTACGGGCGCAGTTCCCGCTCCGAGAGGGCGCCGATCTCCGTACCCCCGTAACGGAGTCGGCCGCCCGTCGGGTCGAGGAGCCGGACGAGCATGCGGCCGAGGGTGGTCTTGCCGCTCCCTGACTCGCCGACGACGCCCAGGGTCTCGCCGGCGTGGACGGCGAGGGAGACGCCGTCGACGGGATCAGCAGCAGCGGGCGGGGGAAGTCCCGGGGGGGCGACGGCGGTCAGCGCGATGGCGAGGACCAGCATGGGCAGGGCGACGAGCACGTCGGTGATCCGGCCGAGGAGGCCGTCGACCCAGCGGCTGCCGAGCCCGGCGGCGAGGCCGATGACGACACCGAGGGCGACCTGGACGGCGGTGGCGCCGACGGCGACGAGGAGGGAGATCCGGGCGCCGTGGAGGAGCCGGACGAAGAGGTCGCGGCCGGTGCCGGGTTCGACGCCGAGCCAGTGGTCGGCACTCGCCCCGCCGAAGGGGCCGTACGGGACGCCGCCGCGGGCCGAGTCGACGAGGTCGTCGTGGTACGCGTACGAGTCCTGGCCCTCCAGGGCGGCGAGCAGCGGCGCGGCGAGGGCGAGGAGGACGAGCAGGAGGAGGACTCCGGCGGAGACGAGGGCGGCGGGGCGGGTGCGGAGCCGCCGCAGGGCCTGCCGGGCGGCGCCCGTGGCGGGGGCGCCCGCCACGACCTCTCGGAGAACTGCGGGCGGGGAAAAGGGAATTCCGCGCAGGCAGCGGCGAGCGGCGACGTCCGGGAATGCGGACGGAGAACCGGAACAGCAAGGGGAAAGCCGCGCCTACGGGAAGAACACCCGGGCACGGAAGGGCGTCGGCGGCAAGGGAACAGAGAAAGCCGACGGGCGCTCGGGCCGGGGCACCATCCGGGCCTCTGGGCCCAGGGGGAGCGTCAGCTACAGAGAATGTCGGCGACGGCGTGCCGGGTCACGCCGATGAGCGCCAGCTCAATGGCGGCGCGATCGAAGGCGACGTGACGGTGCGACATGCCGAGAGATATGAACGAACACCCGAGCGATGTCAACGCGCATTCCACGAGTCCCGGGACGCGCGTCTCACCATCCGATCACCTCCGGATCGGACGGGACATCAACTACCCGGGTAAACCCACGGGTTGGGACGGCAGGAGATTCCGTCGATCTTCAGCGACTTCGTCTGCTGCTGCATCACGGGGGCGAGCGCACCGGGGGTGTCACAGCTCACGTGACCGTGCCCGAGCCGGTGTCCGACCTCGTGGTTGATGAGCATCTGGCGATACGCGTACATGGCCTTGGGCCCGAAGGTCTCCGAACCCTGCGCCCAGCGGAAGGCGTTGATCATCACGCGCTCGGTGCTGGCGGAGTCGCAGGACACGTTGTCGACCGTCGTGTCCAGTCCGGACTTGCGGCACCAGTCCCCGGTGGTGCCGGGGCTCGCGAGCGTGATGACGAACTCGGGATCCCCGCTGGAGATCCGCTCGAAGGTCATCGCCCCCTGACCTGCCCAGCTGCGTTCGTCGTTGAGCGTCTTGTGCACGGCCGAGGCGAAGAGCACGGGGTCGAGTCCGACCCCCTTCTCGACGTCGATCCGGTAGCGGACGAGCCGCCCCTTGCCCGGCGCCTTCTGGAAGCCCGGCACGGCCTCGAACTCGCCGGAGCCGTGCAGCTTCGGATCGATCGGGAACTGGCGGGTCATCAGCTGCTCGTACGTCGGCGCCGGGGCCGCGGAGGGCGCCGCGGGTGCGGCGGTCGCCGGTCGCGTCGGGGTGATCCGGTCGTCGGAGCGGGAGGCGGAGGTGTCGCCCGAGGCCCGCTCGCCCGGCCCGTCGGCGGCGCGGGCGGTGCTCGGCGCGGTCCCCCGGTCGGCGACCTGGCCGGCGACGACGACGGCGAGGACGGTGGTGACGGCGGCGGCCGCGATACCGGTCAGGGTGCGGCCCTTGAGGGTCCGGCCGGCCGGCTCCTCGGCCGGGTTCTCGCCGTCGGCCTCCGCTTCGGCCGGGCCCTCACGCCGGGGTCCGGGGATGAACGGCCCCTGGGGCGGGGCCTGTTCGGAGAGAGGAGCGTCCTGCTCGGGCCCGGCGGCCCGATGCGAGCCGGGCCGGCGGCCGTACTCCCCGGGCAGTGGACGGGCGCCCTCGTCGTGCTGCGGATGGCCGCCCCGCACGGAAGTGCCCCCGTAGGCGGGGATGCCGTACGCCGGGGTGCCGGGGGTCCCGTGCGCCGGGGTGTCGTAGGCCCCACCGCCGTACCGCTGACCGCCTTGCGCCGGCTGCTGACCGCCGCGCGCTTGCCGCTGACCGCCGTACGTCTGCTGCTGACCGCCGCGTGTCGGCTGCTGACCGCCGTACGCCTGCTGCCCGTACGCCGGTGGCGCCTGCGGGGAGGCCCCGTACGGAGACTGCCCGTACTGAGGCGTCCCGTGCGCCGGCGTACCGGCCGTGTCCTGGCCGGCGCCCGGCGCCCTGCGGCGGCGTCCGGTTCCCGAGGCCTGCCCGGGCGCTCCCCCGGCCTGCCCTGTCACCGTCCGGGGCTGCCCGGCCGCGCCCTGCGCCGCCGTCCCCGTCGTCCGTCCGGCCGCCGCGCGTTGCTCGGTGTCGGGCACCGAGGGCGCGGAGCCCTTGCGACTATGTCGTCCCACGCCCCGGTCAGCTCCCGCCGTCGTCGGCGATCAGTTCCCGCACGGCCTGGGCGACCGTCTCGGGGTACTCCATCATCGCCACGTGCCCCGCGTCCGGCAGGGTCAGCAGGCGCGAGCCCCGGAAGGCGGCGGCCGCCTTCCGGGCCATCCGGTACGCGACGAGCTGGTCGCGCCCGCCGTAGACGAGCAGTGTCGGGGCGAGCACGCGCTCGGCCTGCCGCCACAGCCCGTGCTGCCCGCCGAGCGTGTAGGCGTCGACGATGCCGCGCGAGGAGCGGGCCATGGCGTCCCAGAAGTACGGGAGCTCAAGGCGCCGCTCCATCTCCTCGACGGCGTGCCGGAAGCCCTCGTCGGTGACCCGGCCGGGGTCTCCGTAACAGAGCGAGAGGACGCCGCGGACCCGCTGCTCGGGCGTCCAGTCCCGGGAGAGCTTCGCGAAGAGCGAGGCGACGCCGGGCACCGCGAGCAGCACGGTGGGCCAGGCGGTGCGCTGGGCGCGCAGCTCGGGCAGGGCCGGGGCGACGAGAGTGAGGGTGCGGACCAGGTCGGGCCGCACGGCGGCGACGCGGGTGGCGACGGCGCCGCCCAGCGAGTTGCCGAAGAGGTGGACCGGTCCGCGTCCGCCGGCGTCCAGGAGCCGGATGACGGCCCGGGCGTGCCCGGTGACCGAGTAGTTGCCGTCGTCGGGCGGCGGGGAGTCGCCGAAGCCGGGCAGATCGACGGCCTCGCCGTCGACGCGGTCCGCCAGCAGCGGCATGAGCGCCGACCAGTTCTGCGAGGAGCCGCCGAGGCCGTGGACGTACAGCGCGGGCGGCAGGCCCTGGCTGGTGCCGGGCCGGGCGCGCACGGTCAGGGTGAGCCCGGGCAGGGCGACGGAGCGGAGCTCCTCACCGTCGGCGACCCGGACGGCGCGGATCCGCGACGCCTGTGAGGCGGCGGCGGTCCGGGTTTCCGGCAGCTCGGTCGAGGACATGGCCGCAATATTACGAGACGATCACGCGAGGGCGTGTGTGGGTGGCGTCACAAGTGCGTGTGCGGCGGGGCGCGTGTGCTCCTACGCTCGAAGAGAGGGCCATCGGAGAGGACCGCGGACCTCGCGCGCCGGAAGGAACCGCATGACTGTCGATCCGACCGAGCCGGACACATTCGTCGAGGAAGAGGTTGACGTGCTCGACCAGGAAATCCCCGAGGCCGACGCGGCCGAGCAGCACACCGAAGTGCAGCAGCACGAGGACGAGCACCCCACCCATATCGAACACGAGTCGGCGAACGAGGCCGACGCGTCCGATCAGACGCGTGTCGTCGCCCTCGACGAGGACGACTACCGCTGATTTGTTCGGTTTAATCTTGAATCGACTGTCGACCAGGGCATCCGGTCCGTGAAATTCTGCGTTCGCACCGCGCACAGCCGGGTTACCCAAAAGTACGATGGCGGCGCGGCGCGACAGCGCGCATGGATCGATTCTTGGGAGGCCGCGTGAGCGCCATCGAGCAGACAGAGGCAGCACGCCCTCGGGGCACGCGCCTGCCGCGACGTGCCCGACGGAACCAGCTGCTCGGCGCGGCCCAGGAGGTCTTCGTCGCCCAGGGGTACCACTCGGCCGCGATGGACGACATCGCCGAGCGGGCGGGCGTCAGCAAGCCGGTGCTCTACCAGCACTTCCCCGGAAAGCTGGAGCTCTACCTGGCCCTGCTCGACCAGCACTGCGAGTCCCTCCTGCTGTCGGTGCGCACGGCCCTGGCCTCCACCACGGACAACAAGCTCCGGGTCGCGGCGACGATGGACGCCTACTTCGCGTACGTGGAGGACGAGGGCGGCGCCTTCCGGCTGGTCTTCGAGTCCGATCTGACCAACGAGCCGGCCGTACGCGAGCGCGTGGACCGCGTCAGCCTGCAGTGCGCCGAGGCGATCTCCGACGTCATCGCCGAGGACACCGGGCTCTCCAAGGACGAGTCGATGCTGCTCGCCGTGGGACTCGGCGGCGTCTCCCAGGTCGTGGCCCGCTACTGGCTGTCCAGCGAGTCCGTGATCCCCCGCGAGAAGGCGGTGGGGCTGCTGACCTCGCTCGCCTGGCGCGGCATCGCGGGCTTCCCGCTGCACGCGGTCGACGGCCAGCTGAGCGCCGAGGGCCACTGAGGCCCAGGCCCTCCGTACCCTCCGCGCCGGGTTCATTCCCGCGGGCTGTTCGCTCCTGGCGTGCCACGCTTGAGCCGTACGCGTCCCCTCACCGGGCTAATGTGTGCAGCGTAGGGCGCGGGAAGATCGCGCAACGCTGACCGTTCGGAGGGACATAGCCGTGGAGGTCAAGATCGGCGTGCAGTACGCACCCCGGGAGATCGTTCTGGAGAGCGGGCAGTCCGCCGAGGAGGTGGAGCGCGCTGTGGCCGACGCTCTGTCCGGCAAGGCGCAGCTGCTCAGTCTCTCGGACGAGAAGGGTCGCAAGGTCCTGATCCCGGCAGACAAGATCGCGTACGTGGAGCTCGGCGAGCCCGCCGTGCGTCGGGTGGGCTTCGGCGCCCTCTGAGTCCCGGATCTACGGGAAAGGCCCGGTGGACCGTCACGGTCCACCGGGCCTTTCGTGTGCCGTTCCCCGCTCCGCATCCGCACCGGCCCGCCGCCGTCTGGCCACGTCAGGGGGTACGGGGAGGATTGCCTTCCGGGCGCCAGGGGTAGAAGGGCTTCGACCGCACCACCCGCCCCGCAGTACCCGCGAGGTGATCCGCCGTGTTCCTGGAAGCCCTCGGTTCCGCCCTGCTCGGGTTCGCCCTGGCATGGACCGCCGTGCACCGGTTGACCGACCGTCTCCCCTCCCGGGGGACCGTCCTCATGACCGGCGCGGTAGGCGGCGTCTTCGGCGCGCTCGTCACCCACGGAGCACTGGGCCCCGGCCACTTCCTCGCCACCCTGATCGGCGCCGTGGCGGTCGCGGCGGTGCTGCTCTCGCTGCTGATCCGCCCGGCCTCGCGCCGGTTGCGACGATCAGCGGCGGCGTGAGCAGCGCCGCGCGCTCGACGGTCCGGAGGGGAATTACGCGGCCAGGCCGAGCGCGGCCATGCGCTTGGTGTGGGCCTCGGTGATCCGGGAGAACATGCGGCCGACCTCGGCGAGGTCGAAACCGTCCGCGACGCCGCCGACCAGCATCGTCGACAGGGCGTCGCGCTCGGCGACCACCCGCTGGGCCTGCGAGAGCGCCTCGCCCATCAGGCGGCGTGCCCAGAGCGCGAGCCGGCCGCCGACGCGGGGGTCCTTGTCGATCGCCGCGCGGACCTTCTCCACGGCGAAGTTGCCGTGGCCGGTGTCGTCGAGCACCGACAGGACGAGCCCGCGCGTGTCCGTGTCGAGGCGGGCCGCGACCTCCCGGTAGAAGTCACTGGCGATCGAGTCGCCGACGTACGCCTTGACCAGACCCTCCAGCCAGTCCGACGGCGCGGTCTGGCGGTGGAAGTCGTCGAGCGCCTTGGCGAAGGGCTCCATCGCGGCGGTCGGCTCGGCGTCCACGGCCGCGAGCCGGTCGCGCAGCTGCTCGAAGTGGTGGAACTCGGCCGAGGCCATCTTCGCCAGCTCCGCCTTGTCCGCGAGGGTCGGCGCCAGCTTGGCGTCCTCGGCGAGCCGCTCGAAGGCCGCCAGCTCTCCGTAGGCCAGCGCGCCGAGGAGGTCGATCACGGCGGCGCGGTACTGCGGCTCGGCGGATGCCGTGGCCCAGTCCTCGGCGGCGATTCCCTTGTGCTCGCTGTCTGTCACGGCAAACCTTCCGATTCCGCTGCGGCGCACCGCGGCCGGCTGCTAGCGTCCCTGCTGCGCGTCACCGCGTCGGGCAGGGCTTGTCCGTCATAAGGCTGCTTCGCAGCCGAGTGAGAAGCCCCTCAGGGGGAGGAGTCACGGAGCGCACAATAGCCCGCGCTCAGCGCATGGGAAGACCCCGTCCGGCACCGCCGGGCGGGGCCCTCGACAATTCGGCCCAGCACGGATGCGCGAATCCGGGGTACAGTGGTAATGCGCCTGCTGAGTATGCGGACATGCTTTCGCACGTTCGGACGTATCCGGTGGGCCGACTCATGAATGAGGATGCCCGGTCGGTGGCCCGATCGGCTCCGGCCCGACAGCCCTTCCGGCGGACCCGCGGAGGGGTCACCTCAGCGGTTCGACGCTCGAGCGACGGCAGTGGTCCCGCGCCACCTGGCTGTGATCTTCACGATCCGGCCGGAAGTATCCCGGCACGGTACGACCCCCATCGTTCGCCTCGCACCGCGTCCACAGAAGAGGCAGCACCCTGACTACGACTTTCCGAGAGCTCGGAATCCTTCCCGAGACGGCCGAGGCCCTTGAGGCCGTCGGTATCGTCACCCCCTTCCCCATCCAGGAGATGACCCTCCCGGTCGCCCTCACCGGCACCGACGTCATCGGCCAGGCCAAGACCGGCACGGGCAAGACCCTCGGTTTCGGCCTTCCGATCCTGGAGCGCGTGACCGTCCCCGCGGACGTCGAGGCCGGCCGGGCGAAGCCCGAGCAGCTGACCGACGCACCGCAGGCCCTGGTCGTCGTCCCCACCCGCGAGCTGTGCCAGCAGGTCACCAACGACCTCCTCACCGCCGGCAAGGTGCGCAACGTCCGTGTGCTCGCCATCTACGGCGGCCGGGCGTACGAGCCCCAGGTCGAGGCGCTCAAGAAGGGCGTCGACGTCATCGTCGGAACCCCGGGCCGCCTGCTCGACCTGGCCGGCCAGCGCAAGCTCGACCTCTCGCACGTGAAGGTCCTCGTCCTCGACGAGGCCGACGAGATGCTCGACCTGGGCTTCCTGCCCGACGTCGAGAAGATCATGAACATGCTGCCGCCGAAGCGCCAGACCATGCTGTTCTCGGCGACCATGCCGGGCGCGGTCATCAGCCTGGCCCGCCGCTACATGTCGCAGCCGACGCACATCCGCGCCACCTCGCCCGACGGCGAGGGCGTGACCGTCGCCAACATCAAGCAGCACGTCTTCCGCGCGCACAACATGGACAAGCCGGAGATGGTCTCCCGCATCCTGCAGGCCAACGGCCGAGGGCTCGCGATGATCTTCTGCCGTACGAAGCGCACGGCGGCCGACATCGCCGAGCAGCTGGAGCGTCGCGGCTTCGCCTCCGGCGCGGTCCACGGCGACCTCGGCCAGGGCGCCCGCGAGCAGGCGCTGCGCGCCTTCCGCAACGGCAAGGTGGACGTCCTCGTCTGCACCGACGTCGCCGCCCGCGGCATCGACGTCGAGGGTGTCACCCACGTCATCAACTACCAGTCCCCCGAGGACGAGAAGACCTTCCTGCACCGCGTGGGCCGCACCGGCCGCGCGGGCAACAAGGGCACGGCGGTGACGCTGGTCGACTGGGACGACATCCCGCGCTGGCAGCTCATCAACAAGGCGCTGGAGCTGGACTTCCACGACCCGGTCGAGACGTACTCCTCGTCCCCGCACCTCTACGAGGAGCTGGACATCCCGGCGGGCACCAAGGGCATCCTGCCCCGCATCGAGCGGACCCGTGCGGGTCTGGGCGCGGAGGAGCTGGAGGACCTGGGCGAGCCCGGCGGCCGCCGTGGCCGCGGCCCGAAGACCGACAAGGTCGAGAAGGCCGAGGAGTTCCCGGCCCGGACGCGGACCCCGCGTCAGCGCCGGCGTACCCGTGGCGGCGGCGAGTCCGGTGACGCCCCGGCGTCGACGGCTCCGGCCACCGCCGTGTCCGCCGCTCCGGCCGCTTCGGTGACCGAGGACGCTCCGGCCGAGTCCGGCCCGCGTACCCCGCGCCGCCGTCGCCGTACCCGTCCGGGCAACCCCACCGTCGCGCCGGCCGCCCAGGCGGCTCCGGTGGTCCAGGCGGCTCCGGCCGCCCAGGCGGCTCCCGTGGTCCAGGCGGCTCCGGTCGTCGAGGCCGCGCCCGTCGTGGAGGCCGCTCCGGCGCCCGTCGCCGAGGAGCCGAGGGCTCCCCGTCGTCGTGCCCGCGCCGCCCGCCCGGAGGCCGTGACGGCCGCGCCCGTCGCCCCGGCCCCCGTGTTCCAGGAGGCCGCCCCGGCCCCGCGCCGTCGCCGTCCCCGCGTGCTGCGGCCGGTCGAGGACACCGGTTCGTTCCAGACGGTCGAGACCGCCGCGGCCGCGCTGCGGAAGGCTCCGGTCGTCGAGGCGCCCGCCGCCCCGGTCGTCGAGGCCCCCGTGGAGGCCCCTGCGGAGCCGAAGAGGGCCCCCCGTCGCCGTACGGCCAAGAAGGTCGTCGCGGAGCCGGTCGTCGAGACCGTCATCGCTCCGGTCGTCGAGGCCGCCGCCGCTCCGGTCGTCGAGACCGTCGCCGCTCCGGTCGTCGAGACCGCCGAGGTCACGGCCGAGGTTCCCGCCCCGCGCCGTCGCCGCGCGGTCCGCAAGGCCACCGGTTCCCCGGTGACCGCCGAGGCGCCGGTGGCCGAGGCCCCCGTCGTCGAGCCGGTCGCCGCGCCGGTCGTCGAGGAGGCCCCGAAGGCTCCCCGCGCCCGCCGCACCGCCCGCAGGCCCGCCGGCTCCCCGGTCACCACCGAAGCCCCGGTGACCGAGACAGTCGTCGAGCCGGTCGTCGCGCCGGTCGTCGAGGAGGCCCCGAAGGCTCCCCGCGCCCGCCGCACCGCCCGCAGGCCCGCCGGCTCCCCGGTCACCACCGAAGCGCCGGTGGCCGAGGCCCCCGTCGCCGAAGCGGTCGCCGCGCCGGTCGTCGTCGAGCCGGTCGTCGAGGAGGCTCCCAAGGCCCCCCGCGCCCGCCGTACGACCAAGAAGGCCGCCGCCGCGGCCGAGGTCGTCGTCGAGGCCGTCGAGGCCCCGGTGACCGAGGAGGCCCCGAAGGCTCCCCGTCGCCGCGCCACGAAGAAGGCGGTCGCCGCCGAGGCGCCCGACGCCTCGGAGCCGAAGACGCCGACGCGTCGCCGTACGACGAAGAAGGCCGCGGCAGCCGAGGCCCCCGCGGCCGACGCCCCGGTCGCCGAGGAGGCCCCGAAGGCTCCTCGCCGTCGCACCACGAAGAAGGCGGCGGCTCAGCCCGATAGCTGATCCCCGCTCCGTCACGGCCGTGCGGCCCGGTCCCTCCCCAGGGGCCGGGCCGCACGGCTGTGACGGCAGCCCCCCGAGCCCTGCCCGGTTCGCGCCGTTACAGTCCAGATATGAGCAAGCCCCGTTCCCTCGCACTGCCGCCCCGCACCCGAGCCCGCCGGCTGGTGACCGCGCGGGGCGACTTCGCCGTCCTCGACGCGACCCCCGCGGGCGAGCGGCACGGGACGGTGCTGCTGCTGCCCGGGTACACCGGCAGCAAGGAGGACTTCCTGGGGCTGCTCGGTCCGCTGAGCGAGGCCGGGTACCGGGCGGTGGCGGTGGACGGGCGGGGCCAGCACGAGACCCCGGGTCCCCGCGGCAGGGCCGCCTACCGGCGCAGGGCGCTCGCCCTCGACACGGTCGCGCAGGCCGCCGCCCTCGGCGACGGGCCCGTCCATCTGCTCGGCCACTCCTTCGGCGGCCTCGTGGCCCGGACCGCCGCCACGCTCGCGCCCGCCGCGTTCCGCTCGCTCACCCTGCTGTCCTCCGGGCCCGGCCGGGTCGCGCGGCCGCAGCGGATCCGGATCCGGGTGCTGCGGGGCTCACTGGCCGTGCTGCCGAGGGAGCGGGTCTGGCGGACGATGTGCTGGCTGGACAGCCGGGGCGAGCAGCCGGAAGCGGTCGACGCACCGGACCTGACGGTCTTCCTGCGGCGGCGCTGGATGCGGACGCGGATCGCACAGCTCGCGGGCGCGGGGCGGCTGCTCCTGAACGACCCGGACGGCACGGCGGAGCTGCTCGACCTGCGGATGCCGCTGCACATCGCGTACGGGGCGGACGAGATGGTCTGGCCCCCGGCGGAGCTGGCCGCGGCGGTGGCCCGCACCGGCGCGCACCACACGGTGGTCGACGGCGCGGGCCACTCCCCCAACGTGTCGCACCCGCGCGAGCTGACGGACCGGCTCACCGGCTTCTGGGAGCGGGTCACCGCCCGTACGGAAGCCGGTGCGGCGGCCTCGTAGGCCCGCTGTCACATCGGTCGGTCAGAACTGCGCCTTGAGGTGCTGCCAGAAGCCGTCCCGCAGGGCGCGCCGCAGGGCGGCGTGGCCGCGCAGGGAGCGGCTGAGCAGGCGTTCCGCCTCGACGAGCAGGTCCTGGTCGACCGGCCCCGGGAGGTAGGGCGCGCCGGGCAGGAGCTCGCCGAGCCGGTCGCGTCCGCGCTCGGCGAGCCAGGTCGCGGCGATCTGGGCGCCGACGAAGCGGACCTCATCGCGCGAGGGCGGCGGCTCGCCCTCGTTCTCGTACGTCGTGACGGGGCGGCGGGTGACGTACGGGCGGCAGAAGTCGAGCTCGAAGGTGCGCTGGCTGTCGACCTCCCAGAGGAGCGCCTCGGCCTGGTTGCGGCCCTCGGCCGCCTCGATGCCCCAGAGGTGGACGCGGGCCCCGAAGCCCTGGGCGGCCTCGACGGCCGACACGAGGTCCTCGTCGCCGCCGACGAGGGCGGCGTCGCTGATGGCGCGGTGGCGGGCGAGGGACTCCAGATCGGTGCGGATCAGGGAGTCGACGCCCTTCTGCTGGTTGTTGGCGTTGAGGTTGCCGAGGCGCACCTTGACGTCGGGGAGCTCGGCGATGGCCTGCTGTTCGGGGGTGTGGATCCGGCGCCTGGCGCCGTCGTACCAGTAGACGCGGAGCAGTCTGCTGTCCGCGAAGATCGTGCGTGCTTTGTCGATGAAGGCCTCGATCAGGCCCTCGGCGTCGAGGTCGAAGGAGCGCCGGTCCTCGGTGCCCGTCACCAGCAACCCGGCCGCAGCATGGACGTAACCTGCGTCGACGAAGATGGCGTGGGTGGAAGGTGTTTTGGCTACCTCGGCCAGCATCCGCTGGAGGAGCTCGTTGGTGCGCTCCACGCGGGCGTCGAGTGCCCTCAGGCGGGCGTCGATCGGCTGCGCTTCGATGGGTGCGTCGATGGTCTCTGCGTCGTTCATACGGAGCTCATTCTCCGCCGCCGGCGGGGCTGCCGCCACACCCTCTACCGGCTAGTAGTTAGCCATCCGAAAATTTTCCTTAGCGTAAGGAATGTTTGCAGGATGCACGTCGTTGGACCACTACGTAACCCAGTTCTCCTCCAGGAGGATCAACTCAGACGAAGGGAGAAGCCCATGCGCTTCGAAATCCTGCGACTCGACGACATCGACGGCACGCCCGTCGACCGTACGGTCGTGGACGCCGCCTCCGTCAATCGGATCGTGCAGCAGGCCGCCTCGATCGGCCAGCGCATCTGGATCCGCCCCGCCGAGACCTCGGCCTCGTAACAGGCCAGGTCCACACCACGCACCGCGCCCCCGCACGGACTTCGCAAAGCGGAATCCGTACGGGGGCGCAGTGGTGTCCGGAGCCGTCAGGCTCCCTGGATCACCTGGGTGACGCCGTTGATGATCTGCTGCACCGCGATGGCGGAGAGCATCATGCCGGCGAGCCGGGTCACGAGGACCACGCCGCCGTCCTTGATGACCCGGATGATCAGCAGCGAGTAGCGCATGGTCAGCCAGAGCACGACGTGCATGGCGACGATGGCGGCCCAGACGGAGACCTGGGCGGCGGCGCTGTCGGCGTGCTGCACGGCGAGGATGACCGAGACGATCGCACCGGGCCCGGCGAGCAGCGGCATGCCGAGCGGCACCAGGGCGACGTTCACGTCCTTGGTCTGCTTCGGCTCGTCGGTCTTGCCGGTGAGCAGGTCGAGCGCGATGAGCAGCAGGAGCAGACCGCCCGCGATCATCAGCGCGGGGACGGAGACGTGCAGATACGCGAGGATCTGCTGCCCCAGGATGCCGAAGACGGTGATGACCCCGAAGGCCACGGCGACGGCCTGCCAGGCCATCCGGCGCTGGACCTTGGCCGGCCGGCCGGAGGTGAGGGCGAGGAAGATCGGCGTGATCCCGGGGGGATCCATGATCACGAAGAGGGTCAGGAACAGCGAGCCGAAGACGGCGACGTCGAACACGGTGGGGTGCCTTGCGGGAGAGTCGAACGGTGGGGTGTGGGCTTCCGCTGCCGGAATGTGGAGTTCCGCCAGCGGGCCGACGTGGGTACGTCCACCGCGGGGCGGGAAGCCGGGCGGGGTGACGTGAACGGATACGGGTGGGGCGGGAAGGAGAGCGGTCGTACGGGCGCGGGCGGGGCGACCGCTGTCGCCTCGGGCCGGCGAACCGGTCCCGCCGACGGGCCCTGGGCCCTCACCGGCCGGCGCACGCCCCGAGGCGGGACGCGCATCGGTGGATCGCCGTGACCGCCCGGCCGGACCGACCGCCAGGGGACGACCGTCCCCCGCCGATCACCGACCGCCTGCGGCCGACCTCGGGCCGCGGGTCTCGGGCCCTGCCCGCCCCTGAGGGCTAGGCGGCTCCCCCCGTGCCGGGGACCGCGAAGGCCCCTGTGGCACGGCGGATGATCTCGCCGTAGATCTCGGGGTCGGTGGTGCAGTCGCCGAGGCGACAGGTCTTGCGGCTGCCGTGGTAGTCGCTGGAGCCCGTGGTCAGCAGCCCGAGCTCCTTCGCGAGTCCGCGCAGCCGCGCCCGCGTCGCCTCGTCGTGGTCCATGTGGTCGACCTCGATGCCGTCGAGACCGGCGTCGGCCAGCCGGGCTATCGCCGCCTCCGGCACGACCTCCCCGCGCTTGACGGCGAGCGGGTGCGCGAAGACCGTGACCCCGCCGGCGGCCTTGACCAGGCGGATCGCGTCGACGGGGTCCAGCTCGTGCTTCTCGACGTACGCCCGGCCGCCGTCGGCGAGCCAGTCGAGGGTGAAGGCGCCGGACACGTCGGGTACGACCCCGTGCTCGACGAGCGCCTCGGCGACGTGCGGGCGGCCGACGGAGCCGTCGCCGGCGATCCGGGCGACCTGCTCCCAGGTGACGGGGACGCCGAGCTCCTGGAGCTTGCCGACCATGGCCTGGGCGCGGGGCACCCGGTCGTCCCGGACGAGCTCCCGCTCGGCCAGGAGCGCGGGCTCCTCCGGGTCGAAGAGGTACGCGAGCATGTGCAGGCCGATGCCGTCGAGGCGGCAGGACAGCTCGGCGCCGGTGACGAGGGTCAGCCCCTCGGGCAGCGCGCCGATCGCCTCGGCGTGGCCGCGGGTGGTGTCGTGGTCCGTCAGCGCGACGACATCGAGCCCGGCCGCGGCCGCGTTCCTGACGAGTTCGGCCGGCGAGTCCGTGCCGTCGGAGGCCGTGGAGTGGGTGTGCAGATCGATGCGCACGACGCGGTACTCCGGGGACTCGACACGGACGAGGACGCTTCAGCATAACGGGCGAATCGAACAGGTGTGTACGGATCCGGTCACCCGGTCGCCCGTTACTTCAGCAGCCTCGGGGTGAGGGCGCCGCACGGCAGGAGCTCGACCTCGGCGCCCGCGTCCCGGAGGTCCGTCAGGACCAGCTCGTCGTACATCAGGAGGCCGGACTGCTCGGGCCAGACGATCGCCCACAGCCAGTGACCGCGCGCCTCCCCCGCGAAGACGGCCCGGTCCTGCGGGGCGCCGGTGACGTGCCACAGCGGGGTGGGGCGCCCGGCCGCGAGCACCTTCGTCTGGGGCGGCTTGTCGATGGCCATGCCGGAGCCGGGATCGACGCCGTCGATGCCGGCGTACCGCGCGCCGAGCCCGACACCGATCTCCTCGGCGATCAGGAGCAGCTCGCCGAGCCCGCCGAGCGGGCCGGGACCCGAGCAGGCGACGGCTGTCGCCCGTGCGCCGCTGCGGTCGTCACCGGCGCACGCGACGCCGGCGTAGAGCCAGCCGACGGGCAGGGGCCACGGCATCCACACCGGTACCTGGGACCGGCGCACCACGACGTCGAGAGCCTCGACGCTGGGTGGGAGCACGGGCTGGAGCGGGTGCACCGAGCCGTGCACGTCACACTGCCAGGAGTCGGCGAAGAGACCGGGCGCCCTGACCCTGCCACCGCACTTCGGACAACTGGGTTCGCCCCTCATAGGGCTCAACGGTCCTACCCCCGGGGCCCCGCGTCAAGGACGGCCCGCGGGCGATCACCCGTCCGGCCCGAGCCGTTCACCCGGGGTGCGCGGTCCCGGCGCCGGGCATCGGACCGGCCGCGCCACCGGGGTCTCCGCGGGCTCAGTCCAGGCTCACGGACCCGCGCAGCGGATCGCGCAGATCCGTTCCCCTGGCCAGCCAGCGCTCCTCCAGGGCCTGCGCCCCGTGCACGCGCTTCCAGGCCGCCTCGTTGGGGGTCATGGGGAGCAGCGGCAGGAAGCGGACCGGGTCGAGGGGTGCGTCCAGTTCCAGGTCCTCCACGAGACCGCCGGACTCGGCGACGAGGACCGAGCTGAAGGAGGCGCCGGGCCAGAGGGGCTCGCCCACGTCGAGCGAGGCGCCCGGGGCCACGACGACGCCCTCGACCTGCGGGGTGGAGGCGAGCACGGCGAGCGGGCGCAGCACCTTGTCGGTGTCGGCGAGGCCGGCCCGCACGGTGAGGACGAGCTCGGCGCGCGGGCCCTTCACGGGGTCGGCGAGGGCGGCGGTCGGATCGGCCATCGGCGCGGCGGACATCCCGAGGGTCGCGTACCGCACGAGGTCGCCGTCGACGAAGCGGAGCACCTCGATCCGATCGGTACCGAGGAACGTCACCGCGGCCCGCGCGTCCGGTTCGCCGAGCGCCGTCCGCAGCCGGGCCTCGACCAGAGCAAGAACTTCTCCCATGAGCTGAGCATAAAGCGCGTATGGAACGGGCAAAGTCAGGGATTGACCCTCTGTCGGCTGATAGTCTTGGCCGCTGGTCGGGAGTCACGAACTCCTGATTACTCGTCACACGTCATCCCTCACGGGGGACCGGCCGGAGGAGGTGGGGCTGCGATGGACCGAAGTCGGTCGGGCAGTACCAGTCGCTCTTCCGCCCCGCACCCGAGCCCGGTGCGCTTCTCCCTCCGGTGATCCCAGGGTCCCGTTCGGACCTGCCTTCTCCGGCATCTCGCACGACGGAAGAGCATTTCGCCTTTGCCTGTCTGTAGCGAACGCCGTCACCGCGATTCCCCGGTGCCGCCCGCTTTGTGGACGACGTAGCTCCACGTCCCCATTCCGGGCTGTGCCACGCATCGCTCCGACGGCCTCTCCGTGAAGGAGCATGCCCATGTCGATGATCCGTGACCTGCGCGCCGCCGTCCGGCCGAGCCTGCGGCACACCCTGCGCAAGACCCCCACCACGTACACCTCGTACGACCCCACCCGCGACCACTCGGCCTCCAGCGCCGTCGTCGACTGCGCGGTCTACCGCGACGGGCGCCGGGTCGACGACCGCGACTGCCTCACGCCCCGCGGCGCGATGAGCCGGGTGCGGGAGAGCGGCGGCTTCGCCTGGATCGGGCTCCACGAGCCCACGGAAGCCGAATTCGCCGGTATCGCCGCCGAGTTCGGGCTGCACCCGCTCGCCGTCGAGGACGCCGTCCACGCCCACCAGCGGCCCAAGCTGGAGCGGTACGACGACACGCTCTTCACCGTCTTCAAGACGATCCACTACGTCGAGCACGCCGCGCTCACCGCGACCAGCGAGGTCGTCGAGACCGGCGAGGTCATGTGCTTCACGGGGCCCGACTTCGTCATCACCGTCCGGCACGGCGGCCAGGGCTCCCTGCGCAACCTCCGCCACCGGCTCCAGGGCGAGCCCGAACTCCTCGCCAAAGGCCCGTCGGCCGTGCTGCACGCCATCGCCGACCATGTCGTCGACGGCTACATCGCGGTCGCCGACGCCGTCGAGCTGGACATCGACCAGCTGGAGATCGACGTCTTCTCGCCGAGCGCGAAGGGCTCCACCCGCGGTACGGACACCGGCCGGATCTATCAGCTCAAGCGCGAGGTACTGGAGTTCAAGCGGGCCGTCTCCCCGCTGCTGCGCCCGCTGACGCTGCTCAGCGAGCGCCCGATGCGGCTCGTCGACCCCGACATCCAGAAGTACTTCCGGGACGTCGCCGACCACCTCGCCCGCGTCCAGGAGCAGGTCGTCGGCTTCGACGAGCTCCTCAACTCGATCCTCCAGGCCAACCTGGCGCAGGCGACCGTCGCGCAGAACGAGGACATGCGCAAGATCACCTCGTGGGCGGCGATCATCGCCGTCCCCACGGCGGTCTGCGGCGTCTACGGCATGAACTTCGACCACATGCCGGAGCTGCACTGGAAGTACGGCTACCCGATGGTGCTCACCGGCATCATCGTGGCCTGCCTCAGCATCCACCGCATGCTCAAGCGCAACGGCTGGCTTTGAGCACGAAGGCAATAAGCTTCGGGCCATGACTGAAGAGCTGCCCGGGTCCGCCCTCGTCGAGGAGGCCACCAAGAAGTCCGGCCTCGTCTGGGTGCGCGGGACGGGTCCCGCCCGCGCGCTCTGGCACGTCTGGCACGACGGCGCCGCGCACGTCGTCGGCGACGGCCCCGGGGAGCAGCCGCTGCCGGGTCTGACGGAAGGCGGGACGGCCGAGGTCACGGTCCGCAGCAAGGACAAGGGCGGGCGGCTCGTCGCCTGGACGGCCGCCGTGCGCGAGCTCTCCCCCGGCTCCGAGGAGTGGGACGCCGCGGTCGCCGAGCTGAAGGGCAAGCGGCTGAACGCCTCGGACGGCGAGGCCATGCCGGGCCGCTGGGCGCGCGAGTGCCGCGTGCTGCGGCTCGACCCCCGCTCCTCGACGACGGAGCTGCCGGACGGCTCCCTGGCCGCCGTACCGCTGCCCTCGGAGGCCACGACGCGCCTGCCGGTGCCGGCGGCGCTCCCCAAGCTGCTGTTCAGGAAGCGCCGCGGGAACCGCTGACGCGCCTTAGGTGCGCGGCAGCTGCTTGCCGTAGTCGAGGGTCTCTTCCTTCGACGGCTCCGCGAGCGCGAAGTCCTTGTTCCACTCGGAGAGCACGACGACGCCCGCTCCCCCGCCCCGCGCGAACTGCAGCGGGTACGGGGAGCCTTCGAGGGCCACGTCGAGCGTGCCGCCCTCGCCCTCCGGGCCGCCCTTGACCTTGATCGTCCGGATCCCGCCGATCTGGTCCCGGTCGCCCTTGACCTTCTCACCGTGCAGGCCGATCAGCCCGTCGAGGAGCACGTCCATGTCGGTGAAGCCGCGGAACTGCTTGTACGAGGGGTCGCCCTCCGGCACCTTGACGTACTTGTCGTCGAGCTTGTCGGCGGCCTCGGTGTCCGCCTCGGTGGGCTCGTCGGTCGCCTTGTCGTCGTGGGCCCAGAAGTCCGCGTCCGCCTTCAGGTAGAGCGCGTCGCCGACCCGCAGCAGCTCGAAGGTGCTGTTCTTCGTCGTCACCGAGCCGGCGGCGCCCTCCTGCTTGAGCCGCATGTTGAGCTTGAAGGTGCCGCCCTTGCTGACGAGCGTGCCCGCGAGGCGTACCGCCTTCGCCGCGTCGGCCGCCGACTGCGCCTTCTGCTCGATCTCGGGCGCGGCGAGTCTCCCGACCCCGTTGGTCCCCTCGTCCGGATCGGCACCGCAGCCGGTGAGTCCGACCGTCAGCCCGGCGCAGAGCGCCAGGGGCCCGACGGTCCTGCGGATACGCGATGACGGGGTACGAACGGCCATCTGCGCTGCCTCTCGTGTCGTGGGGGGTACGCCGGGCCGTGGCCCGTACGGGTGCCGAGGGAGGGCCGTCGGCCGGGCCGGGCGGAATGGCCGGGTCCGGGTGCCGGGGCCGAGTGGGGGGACGGCAGACCGCAGCGTACCCGGGCCGGGTGACGCGCCCCGCAGGGAGCCGTACGGAGTCGCTGCCGGAGCGGGGCGGAACGGCACGGGCTAGCCTGAACCCGGCAAAGCTCTGCAATCACCGGCAAAGCTCTTGCCACGACTCGAATCGTGCGACACCGAGGAGGCGCGTGGCATGGCGGCAGGCGCCCCCCGGATCTTCGTCTCCCACCTCGCGGGAGTTCCCGTCTTCGACCCCGTCGGTGACCAGGTCGGCCGGGTCAGCGACCTCGTCGCGATGCTCCGGGTCGGCCGCAGACCGCCCCGGCTGCTCGGGATGGTCGTGGAGGTGCTGAGCCGCCGCCGGGTCTTCGTCCCCATGACCCGGATCACCGGCGTCGAGTCCGGCCAGGTCATCACCACGGGCGTGGTCAACATGCGCCGCTTCGAGCAGCGGCCCACCGAGCGGCTCGTCCTCGGCGAACTCCTCGACCGGCGCGTCCGGCTCGTGGGGGCCGACGGGCAGGAGGGCGAGGAGGTCACCGTCCTCGACATCGCCATCCAGCAGCTGCCCGCCCGCCGCGACTGGGAGATCGACAAGGTCTTCGTCCGCAAGGGGAAGGGCGGGGTGCTGAGCCGCAAGGGCGAGACGCTGACCGTCGAGTGGTCGGCGGTCACCGGCTTCTCCCTGGAGGAGCACGGGCAGGGCGCCGAGAGCCTCGTCGCCACCTTCGAGAAACTGCGCCCCGCCGACCTCGCCAACGTCCTGCACCACCTCTCCCCCAAGCGGCGCGCCGAGGTCGCCGCGGCCCTCGACGACGACCGGCTCGCGGACGTCCTCGAAGAGCTGCCGGAGGACGACCAGATCGAGATCCTCGGCAAGCTGAAGGAGGAGCGCGCGGCCGACGTCCTGGAGGCGATGGACCCGGACGACGCGGCCGACCTGCTGTCCGAGCTGCCCGAGGAGGACCAGGAGCGGCTGCTCACCCTGATGCAGCCGGACGACGCCGCCGACGTACGCCGCCTCCTGTCGTACGAGGAGCGCACGGCCGGCGGTCTGATGACGACCGAGCCGATCGTGCTGCGGCCGGACGCCACGGTCGCGGACGCGCTGGCCCGGGTGCGCCAGCAGGACCTGTCGCCGGCGCTCGCCGCGCAGGTGTACGTGTGCCGGCCGCCGGACGAGACGCCGACCGGCAAGTACCTGGGCACGGTGCACTTCCAGCGGCTGCTGCGGGACCCGCCGTTCACCCTGGTCAGCTCGCTCGTCGACAGCGACCTGCCGCCGCTCGGCCCGGACACCCCGCTGCCCGCCGTCACCAGCTATCTCGCCGCGTACAACATGGTCGCCGCCCCCGTCGTGGACGAGAGCGGTTCGCTGCTCGGCGCGGTCACCGTCGACGACGTGCTCGACCATCTGCTGCCGGAGGACTGGCGGGAGACGGAGTTCCACGAGGAGGGGACCGGGCATGGCCGCTGAGCGGGGGCAGGAGAGGGAGCGGGAGCGGGACCGGCCGATGGTGGCCCGGATCCGGCTCGACCTGCCGCGCGAGCGCCGGGCGAGGCTCCTGCCGGAGTACGACCCCGAGGCCTTCGGGCGGATGTCCGAGCGGATCGCCCGTTTCCTGGGGACCGGGCGCTTCCTCGTCTGGATGACCCTGACGATCATCGTCTGGGTCATGTGGAACATCTTCGCCCCGGCCTCGCTGAAGTTCGACGAGTACCCGTTCATCTTCCTGACGCTGGCCCTGTCGCTCCAGGCCTCGTACGCGGCCCCGCTGATCCTGCTCGCGCAGAACCGGCAGGACGACCGGGACCGGGTCAACCTCGAACAGGACCGGAAGCAGAACGAGCGGTCGATCGCGGACACCGAGTACCTGACCCGGGAGATCGCGGCGCTCCGCATGGGCCTCGGCGAGGTCGCGACGCGCGACTGGATCCGCTCGGAGCTCCAGGACCTGATCAAGGAGCTGGAGGAGCGCCGGGATCTATTCCCGTCCGGCGAAGGTCACGGAAGTGACGTACCCGACCGTTGACAGCCCTTTCATGGGCCGGTGGTCGGCGCCGTACCATCGTCGGTATGGCTATGGAAGACGCGGTGCGCGACGCACTGGCGACGGTGAACGACCCCGAGATCAACAAGCCCATCACTGAGCTCGGCATGGTCAAGTCGGTGGAGATCGAACCGGACGGCAGGGTCGCCGTCACGGTCTACCTGACGGTCTCCGGCTGCCCGATGCGCGACACCATCACGCAGCGCGTGACGGAGGCCGTCTCCCGGGTCGAGGGCGTCACCGCCGTCGACGTCACGCTGGACGTGATGAGCGACGAGCAGCGCAAGGAGCTGGCGGCGGCGCTTCGCGGGACCGGCGCGGAGCGGGAGGTGCCGTTCGCGAAGCCGGGCTCGCTGACCCGGGTGTACGCGGTCGCCTCCGGCAAGGGCGGTGTCGGCAAGTCCTCGGTGACCGTGAACCTGGCCGCGGCGATGGCCGCGGACGGTCTGAAGGTCGGTGTCGTCGACGCCGACATCTACGGCCACAGCGTGCCGCGGATGCTGGGCGCGGACGGCCGTCCGACCCAGGTCGAGAACATGATCATGCCGCCGTCGGCGAACGGCGTGAAGGTCATCTCCATCGGCATGTTCACGCCGGGCAACGCCCCGGTGGTGTGGCGCGGCCCGATGCTGCACCGCGCGCTCCAGCAGTTCCTCGCGGACGTGTACTGGGGCGACCTGGACGTCCTCCTGCTCGACCTGCCGCCGGGCACCGGCGACATCGCGATCTCGGTCGCGCAGCTCGTCCCGAACGCGGAGATCCTGGTCGTCACCACCCCGCAGCAGGCGGCGGCCGAGGTCGCCGAGCGGGCCGGCTCGATCGCGGTGCAGACGCACCAGAAGATCGTCGGTGTCGTCGAGAACATGGCGGGCCTGCCGTGTCCGCACTGCGACGAGATCGTCGACGTGTTCGGCACGGGCGGCGGCCAGCGGGTCGCGGACGGCCTGACGCGGACGACGGGAGCGACCGTCCCGGTCCTCGGCTCCATCCCGATCGACGTACGGCTCCGCGAGGGCGGCGACGACGGCAAGCCCGTCGTCCTGTCCGACCCGGACTCCCCGGCGGGCGCGGCCCTGCGCGCCATCGCGGGCAAGCTGGGCGGCCGCGCGCGCGGCCTCTCGGGCATGAGCCTGGGCATCACGCCGCGCAACAAGTTCTGAGAAGCGAGGAAACCGGGTTCTGAGAGAAGACACGTTCTGAGAACCGAGGAAGGGGCACCCCGCGCGGGGTGCCCCTTCTTCCGTTCCTAGGCGTACGCCTCCAGGTCCTTGATCTGCGAGAACCCGAGCCCGTACGCGCTCATGCCCCGCCCGTACGCCCCGAGGTGCACCCCGGCCGCCGATCCCGCGAGCACCCAGCCGAACTCGGACTCGCGGTAGTGGAAGGGCATCGGCACCCCGTCCACGGGGAGCGACAGCGTCGACCAGGCGGGCCCGTCGAGGTCGTCGGCGAGCTCGAAGGCCGTCTCCGTCTGCTGGTCCAGCCAGTCGTCCCGCAGCCCGTGGTCGAGCGAGGCGGGCCAGGTGTGGACCAGTAGGCCCGAACCGGCCAGCCAGGCGGCGGAGGAGACCGTCGTGGCGTCGAGGACGCCGGTCCCGTCCCCGGTCCGCCGGACCGGGCTCGCCGCGACCGTCACCACGACGGCGAAACGCTCCTTCTCCGCGGCCTTCGCGTCCGACTTTATGGACGGCTCGTCGCCGTGCCCCGTCGAACCGTGCTGCACGCTGCCGTCCGCCGCCGTGCCGACCTGCATCAGCCAGCGCGGCCCGGTGAACGCCTCGTCCAGGCCGTACCAGGCGAAGGGTGCGCGCAGATAGCCCTCGGGCGTACGCCGGGCCGTCGGTACGCCCTCCACCCGACTCGTGGTCTCCAACTCGGCCGCCTCCTCGTTCCGTCAACAGAGGGAGGATAGCCACCAGGACGCGTCGGGTCGGTGACAGCCCGTCGTCAGGTCGCGTCGGAGTCGTACGGCGGACGCTCGGCGGTGTCCGGCTTGTCCTGCTTCTTGAGGAGGTCCGGGGTGCCGCCGGCGGCGGCGCCGGCGATCGCCGAGGGCTGCGGATCGCGGCTGTGGACCGCGTCGGCGACGTCGTTCATCTCCTTCTTGAGGTCGAACGAGCCGCGGAGCTCCTTGAGCTCCTTGAGGTCCTCGTTCCCCTCCAGCTGCTTGCGGAGGAACGTCTTGGGGTTGAGGTCCTCGAACTCGAAGTCCTTGAACTCCGGCCCCAGCTCGCTGCGGATGTCCTCCTTCGCGCTGTCCGAGAAGTCACGGACCTTCCGGATGAAGCGCGAAACGTCCTGGATGACCTTCGGGAGCTTGTCAGGCCCGAAGACGAGCACGGCGAGGACCACGAGGGCCACCAGCTCGAGTGCGCCTATGTCGCTGAACACCTAGTAGCTCCTTCACGCCGGTCCAGGGCCCGGTCCACGGTACCCGCCGAAACTGTCGGACGGGTACCTCCCGGTGTCCACCACATGGCACTCAGGTTCCCTGCGACGAACCCAGTGTCAACGTCTTGGTCAGCTCTTTGCCGTCACGGGTGAGGGTGAGGCGCAGCTTGTCGCCGGGGCGGTGGGCGCGGATCTTCACGATCAACTCCTCGCCGTTGTGGACCCGCTGGCCGTCGACCTTGGTGATGACGTCGCCGGGCCGGAGCCCCGCCGCGGCCGCCGGGCCGCCCGGGGTGACGGAGGCGGCGCCGTCCTTGCCCTTCTCGCCGACGCGGGCGCCGTCGCCGTTGAACTGCATGTCGAGGCTCACACCGATGACGGGGTGGGTGGCCTTGCCGGTGTTGATGAGCTCCTCGGCGACCCGCTTGCCCTGGTTGATCGGTATGGCGAAGCCGAGGCCGATGGAGCCGGGCTGGCCGGCGCTGCCCCCGTCGCCGTCGCCGGAACCGCCGGCGGCGCGGATCGCGCTGTTGATGCCGATGACCCGGCCCTTGGAGTCGAGAAGCGGCCCACCGGAGTTTCCGGGGTTGATGGGGGCGTCGGTCTGGAGGGCGTCGACGTAGCTGATGTCGGTGCCGTCGCCCTTCTCGCCGCCGGCGGTGATCGGGCGCTCCTTGGCGCTGATGATCCCGGAGGTCACGGTGTTGGAGAGGTCGAAGGGGGCGCCGATGGCGACGACGGGGTCGCCGACGCGGACGTTGTCGGAGTTGCCGAGGGGCAGCGGCTTGAGGCCGGAGACACCGGTGACCTGGACGACGGCGAGGTCGTAGCCGGTGTCCTTGCCGACGATCTTGGCGGAGGCCGTCTCGCCGCTGGAGAAGGTCACGGTGATGTCCCCGGAGGACTCGGCCGCGTCGACCACGTGGTTGTTGGTGAGGATGTGGCCCTTGGTGTCCAGGACGAAGCCGGTGCCGGTGCCGGAGGAGCCGCCGCCGCTGACGTGCAGGGTGACGACGCCGGGCAGCGCGCCGGCGGCGATCCCGGCCACGCTCTCGGGGGCGCGGTCGGTGTCCCCGGCGTCGGCCTGGGGCAGCTCGACGGTGGTGAGACCGCCGTTGCGCTCGACGTACGCGCCGATGCCGCCGCCGATGACTCCGGTGACGAGGGCGAAGACCAGCGCCCCGGCGAGCGCGAGGCCCTTCCGGGACTTCTTCCGGGGCGCCGGCGCGACCCCCACGCCGCCGACGGCCCCACCCCAGGGGTCGTACTGCATCCAGGGGGCGGTTCCGCCCTGCTGCGGCGGTACGGGGGGCACAGCGGCCTGCTGCGGCGGTACGGGCGCCACGGGGCCCTGCGGGGGTGCGGGGGGCGCCGGGTGCTGCACGGGCGGTGCGGGCGCCCACGGGCCGGGCTCGCCGTAGGGCGGCGTCCGGTACTCGTCGGGCGCGTGCAGGGGCTGGGGGGCGGGCTGTGCGGGAGCGGGAGTGGGAGCCGCCGGGGCCTGGGCCGCGTCGGCCACGACGGTCGAGTCGGTCACGTCGGTCGCCTCCGCCGCGTCGGTCACGGGGGCGTCGGCCGGCTCGTTCTTCGTCAGAAGGACGGCGGGCTCGGGCTCGGCCACGGCTGCCGGCTCGGGCTCCGGCTCCGGCCGGGGCGCCGCGATGGGTTCCGGCGCGCCGGAACCGGTCACGGCCTCGGCGACAGCCTCGGTCGCGGCTTCGGCGGTGGTCTCGACCGGCTGCTGGGGCGCGGGCAGGGGGAAATCACCGTCGCCGTCGTCACCGCCGTCGCTCGGAGGCGGCGAGGGTATCCGCGCCGCCTCCGGTGCCGTCGAAGGCCGGCTCCACCAGTTCGGCTTCCCGTCGTTCATGTTCTCCCCGCAACCGCTGACCCGTCCGCGCCCCTGGCTCGGGCGCCCCTGTCCCTGGATTCAACCAGGTCGCGGGTCAGCGGTGGGAGCCGAGCGGGGCGTTCGTCGGGCTCGGCGCCGGGCTGGGACCGGGGGCGAGGGCCAGATCGAGGGCCGGACCCGTCGGTCGTATGAACGGCGAGAGGGCGAAGAACGACTGCGCCGCCTGGTTCCGGAGGTGCACCGCCGCCGGCGGAGCCGTGACGGAGCGCACCGCGTCCGGCGGAACCGCGCCGGCGGGAACGGTGCCCGCGGGAGCCTTGCCGACGGGAGCGCCGTCACGGGCCGCGAGCGGTGTGAGCGGCTCTTCGGCGACGGACTGGACGCCACGCTCTCCGGAACGCGTACCGCGTGCGGTACCCGTGCCCGGGGTGCCGCCCGAGGCCGTGGCGCGCAGCGGGGTGACAGCGCTGCCGGTGCCCTGCCCGCCGCGGCCGCTCGCGCTGACCGAGGTCTCCATCGGCAGGGTGCCGCCGAGGGCGATCGCGGCGAACGAGACCGCGCTGGCCGCGGCGAAGGCGAAGCGCCGGCCGCGCCCGGACGTGCCGGAGGCGCGGTCGCCGACGTCGTGGATCCGGAAGCCGGCGCCGGGGTGCGGGGAGCGCGGGGTGACGACGGCCGCGGTGGCGAAGCCGTCGGACTTCAGCGCCGCCGAGCCGAGCAGTTCCTCGAGGGGCCCTCGTGGGGCTCCGAATCCGCCGGAGCCGCCCGAGGACTCACCTGGTCCCCCGGGCAGCCCCTGGAGCCGCGCGAGGAAGCCCTCCGAGGGCGGCGGGGGCGCCGTGGAGGCGAAGACGCTCTTCACGGTGCGCTGCGCGTCGGCCTCGGCCTTGCAGCGGGCGCAGGTCGCGAGGTGTGCGAGCACCCGCTCCCGGGCGTCGTGGCCGAGCTCGCCGTCGACGAGCGCCGCGAGCCGGTCCCCGAGGTGGTGCTCCGCGGGGGTCGGTGACGAGGGACGTGTGCCGCTCACGCTGTCCCTGCTTCCCATCCGACGGAGGCGAGGGCACGCTCCGCCCGGGCCTCGGGCGAGCGGTGCTTGAGCGCCTTGCGCAGGTGGGAGCGCCCGCGGTGGATCCGGCTGCGGACGGTGCCGAGCTTCACGCCGAGGGTCGCGGCGATCTCCTCGTACGACAGTCCTTCGATGTCGCAGAGGACGACCGCGGCGCGGAACTCGGGCGCGAGGGTGTCGAGGGCCTGCTGCACGTCGGCGTCGAAGTGGGTGTCGTTGAACACCTGCTGCGGCGACGGCTCACGGCTGGGCAGCCGCTCGGCGGCGTCGTCGGCGAGCGCGTCGAAACGGATGCGCTGCTTACGGCGGACCATGTCGAGGAAGAGATTGGTGGTGATGCGGTGGAGCCAGCCCTCGAAGGTGCCCGGCGTGTACGTCGACAGCGAGCGGAAGACACGGACGAAGACTTCCTGGGTGAGGTCCTCGGCGTCGTGCTGATTGCCCGTGAGGCGGTAGGCGAGGCGGTAGACCCGGCCACTGTGCGTGCTGACGATCTCCTCCCAGGTGGGCGGAGTCCACGCCTGCGATTCCGCATCCGATGCGAAGGTCGCGGTGGTGGGAGCGGAGTCGGTGGTGCGGATTCGGTCAGCGGTGTCGGTCACGGATTTCGGCTCACCCGCCGACCTGAGAAGACGCCGAAGCACTCCTCCCCGATCCACAGGCGCAGCCGCACCTCCCCTGTCGGCTCTGGTGGTGTCCAGCGGAGCCCCTACCATAGCCACCTCGCCCGTTAGCTCCGGATAAGAATCTTTACGCGAATTTGGGACCGGCTCGCCCGGCTGTCGCCGAGCGCGTCCCGCCTCCAGTGAACGCGCGGTCCCATCTGCGGGTTCCCGCTGACAGCGGATACAGTCACCGTTGCGTCAACTACGGGGACAGGAGAGGGCCATTACCGCCAACCGGCAGACGAGCTGGTCGTTCGCCGACGCCTTTGTCGCCGAGGACGAAGCTCTGCGCTGGGCCCGGGACCGGGCCCGGGAGGCAGGGCTGCCCTCGGTGTCGCCCGGCACCGGCGGCGCGCTGCGCCTGCTCGCGGCGACGGCGGACGC
Organism: Streptomyces sp. NPDC055103; assembly: GCF_053607625.1. NCBI lineage: Bacteria > Bacillati > Actinomycetota > Actinomycetes > Kitasatosporales > Streptomycetaceae > Streptomyces > Streptomyces sp. NPDC055103. The sequence continues at coordinate 7,850 of NZ_JBSGTX010000035.1, read as the reverse complement.
CAAGGCGGTGGCGGAGATCGGCACCGGCACGGGCGTGTCGGGCATCTACCTGCTGCTCGGCATGCGGCCCGACGGCGTCCTGACGACGGTGGACCTCCAGCCGGAGCGCCAGCAGTTCGCGAAGACGGCGTTCCGTGCGGCGGGCTTCGCCGGCAACCGGGCCCGGTTCATCCCCGGCCGCGCCCTGGACGTCCTGCCGCGTCTCGCGGACGGCGGGTACGACCTCGTCTTCTGCGACGGCGACCGTCTGGAGTACCTGGACTATCTCGCTGAATCGTTGCGCCTGCTGCGACCTGGCGGTCTCGTCTGCTTCGAGGGAGTCTTCGCGGACGGCCGGACGGTCGACTCCGCGGCCCAGCCGGCGGAGGTCCTGCGCGTCCGGGAGCTGCTGCGCACCGTGCGGGAGAGCCAGGAGCTGCTGCCCTCGCTCCTGCCGGTGGGCGACGGCCTGCTCTGCGCCGTACGCCGGGGCTGAACCCCCCGGGGACCCGACCCGGGCCCCGAAGAACCTCCAGGGGCCCCTCGGCGCCCGGAGATCCCGTCCTCGACCCGCCGAGGGGCCGTCCTCGACCCGCCGAGGGGCCGTCCTCGCCCCGTCCTCGGCCCACTCCCTTCCCTCCTCGCCCCGGACGCACCACTGCCCCGACACGGTGGAAACCGTCCCGGGGCAGTGGCGAGGAATCGTGGAGGATCAGGTCAGCCGACGACCTTCTTCAGGGCGTCGCCCAGCGCCTCGGCCTCACCCGGGGTCAGCTCGACGACAAGCCGACCGCCGCCTTCGAGCGGAACGCGCATGACGATGCCCCGCCCCTCCTTGGTCACCTCGAGCGGGCCGTCACCCGTCCGCGGCTTCATGGCCGCCATGCTTGTTCCCCTTCCTGAAACCAGCTCATCGTCAGCCGGGCAGCTCTTCGATGCGGAGCACGCTTCACCGGCTTCGAACACATTGCTTCCAGGTCATTATCCCGCATCGCAGGACCCGATGACCAACATCGATCTGCATCGCTTCCGCAACGCGCTCTCTCAAAACCCCACATTTCGGCGATCGGGCTGCGATACTGCGCCGCTTCGGAACCCCTCGGCGGCCGAAATTCTTTGACGCAGCTCACATGTGCGGCGCGGGTGATCTCCGCCATGCTGGGCAGGTCAACCACGCAATGAGGCGAAGGGAACCCCATGGCCGACACGGTGCTCTACGAGGTGAGCGACGGACTCGCCACCATCACGCTCAATCGGCCCGAGGCCATGAACGCGATGAACGTGGCGACGAAGGTCGCGCTCCGGGACGCCGCGGAAACGGCCGCGGCGGACACCGCCGTACGGGCCGTCCTGCTCACGGCGGCCGGTGACCGGGCCTTCTGCGTCGGCCAGGACCTCAAGGAGCACGTGGGCCTGCTCATGGCGGACCAGGAGTCCGGGACGCGCGAGACCATGAACACGGTCCGCGATCACTACAACCCGATCGTCCGGGCCCTCACCGGCATGCGCAAGCCGGTCGTGGCGGGCGTGAACGGCGTCGCGGCGGGGGCGGGCTTCGGCTTCGCGCTCGCGGCGGACTACCGCGTCGTCGCGGACACGGCGGCGTTCAACACGTCCTTCGCGGGCGTCGCGCTGACCTCCGACTCGGGCATGTCCTGGACGCTGCCCCGGCTGATCGGCGCGAGCCGGGCGTCGGACCTGCTGCTCTTCCCGCGCTCGATCTCCGCCCAGGAGGCGTACGAGCTCGGCATCGCGAACCGCCTGGTCCCGGCCGCCGACCTCGCCGCGGAGGCCACGAAGGTGGCCCGCGCCCTCGCCGAGGGCCCGACCGTCGCGTACGCGGCGCTGAAGGAGTCCCTGGCCTACGGCGCGGACCACTCGCTCGCCGAGTCCCTGGAGAAGGAGGACGAGCTCCAGTCCCTCGCGGGCGCCTCCGAGGACCACACGATCGCCGTCCGCGCCTTCATCGCCAAGGAGAAGCCCCGCTACCTCGGCCGATAGGCCGCGGGCCCCGGGGCGGTGCGCTACCGGCCGCCCCGGGCCACGCAGTCCTCCACGTGGTCGTCGACCAGGCCGCAGGCCTGCATCAGGGCGTAGGCCGTGGTGGGGCCGACGAAGCGGATGCCGCGCTTCTTGAGGGCCTTGGCGAGGGCGGTGGACTCGTCGGTGACCGCCGGGACCTCGGAGACCGAGCGCGGGACGGGACGGCCGGCCGGGTCGGGGGCGTGGGACCAGATCAGGGCGTCGAGCTCGCCCGGGGACCAGGTGGCGAGCAGTTTCGCGTTGGCCAGGGTCGCGTCGACCTTGGCGCGGTTGCGGATGATGCCCTCGTCGGCGAGGAGCCGCTCCCGGTCGGCCTCGCCGAAGCCGGCGACGGAGGCGATGCGGAAGCCGTGGAAGGCCTGCCGGAAGGTGTCGCGGCGGCGCAGGATCGTGATCCAGGACAGGCCCGACTGGAAGGCCTCGAGGCAGAGCCGCTCGAAGAGCTCGTCGTCGCCGTGGACCGGGCGGCCCCACTCCTCGTCGTGGTACGCGACGTAGTCCTCGGTCGACAGGCCCCAGGGGCAGCGCAGCCGCCCGTCCGGGCCCGGGACCGCTCCGCCGTCCGTCATGAGCGCTCGTCCTCTCCGTCACCGGCGGACGCTCCCGCGAGCGCCTCCTCCAGCTCGGCGATCCGGGAGTCTCGCTCGGCCAGTTCGGCGCCGAGGCGGACCAGGACGTCGTCCACGTCCGCCATCCGGTAGCCGCGGACCGCGACGGGGAGGCGGAGCGCCTCGACGTCGGCGCGGTCGACCGGGCGGGCCGCCGGGAGGGGGTCGACGAGCTGCTCGGGCGCCACCTCGGGCAGCACCTCGCCGTCGCCTCCGCCGACCACCGCCAGAGTCACCGCGGCCACGACCACGACCATCGTGATGAGCAGAAACCAGAACACCTGCGCGCCTCTTCCCGGAGTGGAATTCGTCCCGTGCCGATCGTGCCATGCGCCACTGACGGTTAGGGTCGCAGCGAACGCACGCGAGGGAGGACAAAAGGGATGCTGCGCTTGGGACGGCGTGAATTCGGGCCGCACGAGCCGGTGATCATGGCGATCGTGAACCGGACCCCGGATTCTTTCTACGACCAGGGCGCCACCTTCCGGGACGAGCCGGCGCTCGCCCGGGTCGAGCAGGCGGTGGCCGAGGGCGCGGCGATCATCGACATCGGCGGGGTCAAGGCGGGCCCCGGCGAGGAGGTCACGGCCGAGGAGGAGGCCCGCAGGACGGTCGGCTTCGTCGCCGAGGTCCGCAGGCGCCATCCCGATGTGGTGATCAGCGTGGACACCTGGCGGGCGGACGTCGGCGCGGCGGTCTGCGAGGCCGGTGCGGACGTCCTGAACGACGCGTGGGGCGGGGTCGACCCCGGGCTCGCGGAGGTGGCCGCCAAGTACGGCGCGGGGCTCGTCTGTACGCACGCGGGGGGCGCGGAGCCGCGGACGCGGCCGCACCGGGTCGCATACGAGGACGTGATGGCCGACATCCTGCGCGTCACTGTGGGGCTCGCGGAGCGGGCGGTGGCCCTGGGGGTGCGGCGCGACGGGATCATGATCGACCCGGGGCACGACTTCGGGAAGAACACCCGGCACAGCCTGGAGGCGACGCGGCGGCTCGGCGAGATGGCGGAGACGGGGTGGCCGGTGCTGGTGTCCCTGTCGAACAAGGACTTCGTCGGGGAGACGCTGGACCGGCCGGTGAAGGAGCGGGTGCTCGGGACGCTGGCGACGACGGCGGTCTCGGCTTGGCTCGGCGCTCAGGTGTACCGGGTGCACGAGGTGGCCGAGACGCGGCAGGTGCTCGACATGGTGGCGTCCATCGCCGGGCACCGGCCGCCGGCCGTCGCTCGGCGCGGGCTGGCGTAGTCGCGGAGCGGGTGCGGGAGGGGGTGAGGGACCTTTCCCCACCCCACCCCTTCCCGAAACCGGGGCTCTGCCCCGGACCCCGCGCCTCGGACTCCCCCTACGCCCTGAGGGCGTGGGGCCCCCGCGGGGCTGACTTCTACTTGCCCGTCTCCTTGGTCACCAGCGCCACCGCCTCCTCCACGTCGTCCGTGACGTGGAAGAGGAGCAGGTCGCGCTCCGACGCCTTGCCGCCCGCGACGACCGAGTCCCGCAGCCAGTCGACGAGGCCCTTCCAGTACTCCGTACCGAAGAGGACGATCGGGAAGCGGGTGACCTTGCGGGTCTGGACCAGGGTCAGCGCCTCGAAGAGCTCGTCGAGGGTGCCGAGGCCACCGGGCAGGACGACGAAGCCCTGCGCGTACTTCACGAACATCGTCTTGCGGACGAAGAAGTAGCGGAAGTTCACGCCGATGTCGACGTGCGGGTTGAGCCCCTGCTCGAAGGGGAGCTCGATCCCGAGGCCCACCGAGATGCCCTTGGCCTCCCTGGCCCCCTTGTTGGCCGCCTCCATGGCGCCCGGGCCGCCGCCCGTGATGACCGCGAAACCGGCCTCGACGAGCGCCCGGCCGATCCGTACGCCCGCCTCGTACTCGGGCGAGTCCGGCTTCGTGCGGGCCGAGCCGAAGACGCTGATCGCGCTCGGCAGTTCGGCGAGGGCTCCGAAGCCCTCGACGAACTCGGACTGGATGCGCATGACCCTCCAGGGGTCCGTGTGCACCCACTCCGAGTCGCCCTCGGTGTCGAGCAGCCGCTGGTCCGTGGTGCCCGGCTGGACCTGGTCCCTGCGCCTCAGCACCGGCCCCAGTCGCTGCTCCTCGGGCTTCGCCATTCCCTCGGGAATGCCCATGGCCTGCTCCCTCCGCCGATCCGACTGATCTTCTGGTCCGGTCAGCGTAGGACGACAGAGGTGACGAAACGCGAAATTACGGAAGTCAGGCAGTCAGCCAGTCGCGGAGACGTGCCTCGCAGTGGTGGATCCGGTCGACCGGGACGTGCTCGTCGCGCTTGTGCGCGTAGATCGGGTCGCCGGGGCCGTAGTTGACCGCGGGCACCCCGAGGGCGCTGAAGCGGGACACGTCGGTCCAGCCGAACTTCGGCTGGGCGCTGCCGCCGACGGCCTTCATGAAGGCCTCGGCTGCCGGGTGGGAGAGGCCGGGCAGCGCGCCGGGGCTCTCGTCGTCGACGACGAACTCGGCGATGTCGCAGTCGGCGAAGTACGCGCGGACGTACGCCAGCGCCTCGGCCGGGGAGCGGTCGGGGGCGTACCGGTAGTTGACCGTGACCGTGCAGGCGTCGGGGATGACGTTGGTGGCGACGCCGCCCTGGATCGCCACGGCGTTGAGGCCCTCGTGGTACTCCAGGCCGTCGATGACCGGCTTGCGCGGCTCGTACGCGGCGAGGCGGGCGAGGATCGGGGCGGCGGTGTGGATGGCGTTGGAGCCCATCCAGGACCGCGCGGAGTGGGCGCGCTCACCGGCCGTGTGCAGGATGACGCGCAGGGTTCCCTGGCAGCCGCCCTCGACCTGGGCGTCCGAGGGCTCCAGGAGGACGGCGAAGTCGCCCTCCAGCCAGTCGGGGTGCGCGGCGGCGATCTTCCCCAGGCCGTTCAGGTCGGCGGCGACCTCTTCGTTGTCGTAGAAGACGAAGGTGAGGTCGCGGTTGGGCTCGGGCACGGTGGCGGCGATCCGCAGCTGGACGGCGACGCCGGACTTCATGTCGGAGGTGCCGCAGCCCCACAGGATGCCGTCCTCGTCGAGCCGCGAGGGGACGTTGTCGGCGATCGGCACGGTGTCGATGTGACCGGCGAGGACGACCCGCTCGGCGCGGCCGAGGCGCGTACGGGCGACGACGTTGTTGCCGTGGCGGTCGACGGTGAGGTGCGGCAGGGCGCGCAGAGCCTGCTCGATGGCGTCCGCGAGCGGCTGCTCCGTACCGCTCACGGACGGGAAGTCGACGAGGGCGGCGGTCAGTGCCGCACCGTCCTGGGAGAGGTCCAGCCGGGTCTCGTGCGGAGTGATGTCAGCCATGTGCCGACCCTAACCCGGCCTCCAGTACGGTGGGCCCCGTGTCCGAGCCCACCCGCCCCGCCCGTAGCGGCCGCCGCACCCGCCGTGGCCGTCTCGCCCGTTCCGTGGCCGCCCTCGCCGCGCTCGCCGGCCTGGCCTCGTACGTGGCCTTCCACCAGATGACAGGGAGCAAGGGCACACCGCGGTGCAGTGTCGGCACCGGCGAGAACCGGTACGAGTTCACTCCGGAGCAGGCGTCGAACGCGGCGACGATCTCGGCGGTCGGCACCACCAGGGGGCTTCCCGAGCGCGCGGTGACGATCGCGCTCGCGACGGCGCTCCAGGAGTCGGCGCTGCGGAACATCCAGCACGGTGACCGGGACTCGCTCGGCCTGTTCCAGCAGCGGCCCTCGCAGGGCTGGGGGACGCCGGCGCAGATCATGGACCCGGTGTACTCGGCGGGGAAGTTCTACGAGGGGCTGGAGAAGGTCCCGGGGTACTCGCGGCTGCCGCTGACGGTGGCGGCGCAGAAGGTACAGCGGAGCGGTTTCCCGCAGGCGTACGCGAAGCACGAGCCGGACGCCACTCTGCTCTCGGCGGCGCTGACCGGCCGGGCGCCCGCCGCGCTGACCTGTACGGCGAGCGACATGAAGGGCCCGCCGGGCGATCCGGAGCGGGTGCGTTCGGAGCTGGTGCGGGCCTTCGGCGAGAAGGCGGTGCCGAAGACGGTCACGGGCGGGTCGAGCGCGGGCCGGTCGGCGGCGGAGCCTCCGGTGCTCGTGATCCCCGTCCGGGCGGGGACGGACGCGGGCGCGGCCCCGGGGGCCGACTCGGACGAGCGGCGCGGCTGGGAGCTCGCGCAGTGGGCGGTGGCGCGGGCGGACGAGCTGCGCGTCACGGAGGTCGCGTACGGCGGCCGGGTGTGGCGCGCGAGCGACTCGTCCGGCGGCTGGGAGAAGTCCTCCCCGGGCTCCGCCGGCGCGGCGTCCGGTGCCGGTTCCGGCACCGGTTCCGGGGCCTCCGCCGCGGGTTCGGTCCGCATCCGGCTCGCGCGGTAGCCGGTCACCCGTACGGTCGTTCACTCCCCCGTGGCATGCGCCCGGACGGAATCCGAGGAAATTCGCCCGCCTTTCCGGCGGGCCTTTCCATGCCCTGTCCCGACACGCCAGTTCCCTTGCGGGACATGGGAAGTGACGGTTCGGCAGACATCCACGCAATGAGACGTTCGTCCGTTTTCCTCCCCACCCGACAATACGACGCATTGCCAATCCTTTACCTTCGACCGCCGCAACCTCCCCCACCCCGGGGCCGGTTGTCAGTGCACCGAACATCACTCGTCGCACCCCGTCGAAGGAGCACCATGTCCCTCCCCCTGACCCGCCGGATCGCCCGCGCCGCCCTCCTCATCGCGGCCGGAGCAGCCCCCGTGGTCGGTGCGGCCGGTTCCGCGAGCGCCCTGGACCACGGCATCGCGCCGACCGGCGCCCTCGGTGGCGTCACCGCCCTGGACGCCGCCGGTGCGGGCAGCGCCGTCGACAGCGGCGCGCAGGCCGCCACCGGCGTCGTCGGCGCGACCGGCAGCCAGGCCGTCGGCACGGCCGTCCCGGCCGTCGGCAAGACCGCGGGCGCGGCGGGCAAGACCGCCACCCCGGCCGCCCAGAAGGTGGCCGGCGAGGCCGCCGGCAGCACCGGCGAGGTCGTCGGCGAGACCGCCGGCGCCGCCGGCGAGAGCGCGCAGGGCCCGGCCGCCGGCGCCCTGGGCGGCGGCCTGCCCGCCGCCCCGTCCCTGGGCGGCCTGCCGATCGGCTGATCCCTCGCACGGAAACCCGGACACGCGGACACGCGGACACGCGGACACGCGGACACGCGGACACGCGGACACGCGGACACGCGGACACGCGGACACGCGGACACGCGGACACGCGGAAGGG
>NZ_JBSGTX010000034.1:0-86538 GCF_053607625.1 Streptomyces sp. NPDC055103 | reverse complement strand
TCACCCCAATTTGTTGACCCCGCCGCCCGGCTGACTTCACCCACCCGGGCACGTTCACGTGTACCCGCCTGAGCACTCACCCATGTACGCCGACAGCGGGTGTGCTCGGTGCGCTGGATCAGGCCGGTGGCCTGCAGGGTTCGGATCTTCGGGTGGAGCTGGCCGTCGGCCATCCACGGCATCCGTGCCTTGAGGTCCATGTAGCGGGCGGGGGTGGCCAGGCTCATCAGGATCCAGGCGTTCCACCGGGGGGAGATCGTCTCCAGGGCCTGGATGACCTGGTCGAGGTCGCGGTGGGCGGGTGCGGGCAGGCCGGATGCAGGCATGGGAGTACTCCTGGAACGTGGGTGGGGTGGTGTTCAGCGAGCGTGTGCGGCGCGGGTGGTCGTCGCCGGTACCTGGGCTACGGGGGTGGCGACGGGGGCGGGCGCGCGGTGGAGGCTCTGGAGCACGGCGCTGGCGTGCTGGGCCTGGGTGTCGCGGATGACGACCGATTCGGCGATGCGGCGGCTGCAGTCGAGGAGGTGGCCGGGAGTGGATCGACCGATATCGCGGCTTGGGTCGGCCAGCTGGAGAAGGCGTTCGCGCTGGAACTCGATGTTCTTCTCGGCGAGTTCGACGGTGGAGAGCGCGTCGAGGAGGGCGTTCAGCATGGTCGGTCGGTCGGTGGTGGCGGCGTGGGCTTGAAGGTCGGCCCGGGGCCGGCCGTAGAGGCTTTCGATCCGCTCGGCGATCGATTCCGATACCGGGTAAGGCAATCAGCGTCCTCTCGCCGGGTGCGCCGTCGTCTCCCCGGAGGCCGGGATGGTTCGGGCAGTGATGACCGGCTGGGTGAACGTCACCGGCCGGGGTGGTTCGGGCGAGGGCTCGGCGCGAAGGACCTCACCCAAGGCTGCGAGGTAGGTACGGCGGGTCGTGAGCGCGGCCTCCATCCAGTACGAGTCCATCCGCAGCTCGTACTCCGACAGCTCGTCCATGCCGCGGTCGGGGGCACTGCGGGCGTGGACGCGGTCACGGACGCGGGCCACTTGCTCCTCCGTCAGTGCCAGGTGGGAGCGCATCTCCAAGGCGTTGCGGAGCCGGGCATCGGCGTCGGCCGCCTGGTACAGCTGGTCGAGGGGCGCGCCGAAGACCTCGACGAGACGGTCGTCCTGGCTGCTCGGCTTGTTGCGTACGCTCATCGACGGCTCCTGACGGGGACGGATACGGGGGCTGCGGTCCTTGGCACCGGGGTGGTGCCCAGGACGGGACCCGTGCGGCGGGCGGCCCGGCTGGTGGCAGGCTGCGGGAGAAGGGGGTAGTCCTCCAGGAGGTGAAGGACGGTGAGCGCGCGGCCATCACGAATGGTGAGCGCGGTGGCGACGCGCTGCGCCAGCGTCATGACCTCCTCGTCCAGCTCCCCGGCCGGGGCCCGCTGCAGGGCTTCGACGAGCTCGTCCTCGGCGGAGGTCAGCAGGCTCTGGGCCTCTTCCAGATCCTCGTACCAGCGCACCACCGCGCTGGGCAGGAATGACGGGGCAGGGCTGCTGCGCACGGTTTCGCGCAGCTCGTCGAGAGGCACGCCGAAGCGGTCCTGGATCTGGCGGGCGACGGCGGGAAGAACGTCGTCGGCTTCTTCGGGCACGGGCAGACTCCTCTCCTTGAAGTGGGCAGGCGGGAAGGGCCGGAAGCAGTCGCTCCGGGCGGGTGATCTCCAGGATCCGGAGAATCCCCGGTTTACCTAACCGGGAATTTGCTGCTACCTTTCGCCACTCGCGCCGGCCCGTCAGCGGGTACGGCCCCGGGCGGCGGCCGGCCCCGCAGGCCTCGCCGGAAGGCCGCGGGCGGCGGTGGGCGTGGGCGCCGGCAGCGGGGTGCTGCGGTCCTCCAGCCAGTCGAGAGCCGCCTCCGCGGTCTCGAAGGCGCCTTCGCGCAGGCGGTGGGTACCGGCCTGGAGGTCGGTGAATTCGAGCAGCAGACGGTAGGGATGCGGGGTCCTGGGATCCGTGGCTTCCAGCAGCACCACGGTCTCCTGCGTCGGGTATCCCTCTCCGACGCAACTCTCCACGAGCGAGTACCGGTTGCCTGCGTTGCGAAGGCGCCATTCCAGGGCCGCAGTGGTCTCGTCGGCGGGCAGGGTGCCACAGTCGTCCGACGGATAGATGGCGTCGTCACAGCAGCCGCGCCGGATGAGCCACGACTGCGCGAGCGCCAGCAGCGGGAGCCGCTCGCTGCCGAAGGTGAAAGTCCGGGTGTCCGCATCCCGTGTGAGGTGCAGGGCGATGATCTGTGATTCCCCGGGGGCGCCGTAGATGGTGGAGGCGTCGTGCAGGACGAGGAAGGTGTGGCGGCCGTCGGCCGTGTGGTGCTTGGCCAGGGTGGTCAGCTCGTTCTCGTACAGCGAGATGCAGTCGTCGAAGTCCTTCTCGCCCTCCGGGGTGGCCGGCCGGTATCCGTCGAGCCGGAAGTCCGGGTTGTAATGGGTATGGGTCAAATGAGGTCCTTAGGGGCCGGAAGGAGGTCAGCGACGGGGTCGTGCGGTGGCGGGCCACGAGCCGGGGCGTGAGGCAGGGCTGGCGGCAACCCGGTCCGCGGGCCGGGCGGTGAGCGCGGCACGGCCGGCGTCGGTGAGGGTGACCGGCTGGCCGGCGTGCAGGGGAGGGGATTCGTCGCGCTGGATGAGGCCCGCCCGTTCCAGCCGTTCAAAGTCCTGCTGGGTGACCCTCGTACCGGATGCTGTGACCACGGACAGCCGCTGCGTGAGCAGGTGCTCGTGGAGTTTGGCGCCTTGGCTGATCGCCAGGAGCAGGGCGATCTCGCGAGCCTTCAACTCGGTGGAAGCGGCAGGGTTCCGGGCTGTCTGTGCCTCGATGGGTTCGAGCGCGTCGACGACGTCCCGCGCACGCGCTTCTCGGCACGTGACGGCCTGTTTGAGCTGCTCGACCGTGCGCTCGATACGGGGGAAGAGGGACTCGTCGATGGCATACTCGCCGCTCGCCAGACGCTGCAGGAGAACGCGGTAGAAGGTCACCGACCGTTCGGCGTCAGACAGGGTGCGGTGGGCCGTGGCCAGGCGGGCGGTCTGCTCGTCGAGGAGGCCGCGGTCGTGATCGCGCCACAGGCGGTCGACGCTGAAGCCGACGGCGAGCTCGATGCGGTGGTCGAAGGAGGTCAGCGCCGCAGAGGGCGCCGAAGTCGCGGACTGGGGCAAGGGGCGTTCCGTCGTAGCCTGGTCAGTGCCGCCGGCAGCCGCGCCACGGGGCTGCGTCCTCTTCGCCCTCCGCGTCCGGATCGCAGTCCGGGGAGCAGCTGTTGCGGTCCTCGTAGTCGGCTTCCTCCTCGTCCGGGCAGCAGCAGGCGACGGACATCAGGGCGGCGAGTTCCTGGCCGGCGGCGAGGCGGTCGATGAGGAGCTCGGTGCACGCGTGCTTCTCGCCCGGTCCGCTCTGCGGGTGGGGCGCGACGATGGCGTCCAGGAGCCGGGCCTCCAGCTGCTGGACTTCGGCGTAGGTCTCCAGCAGGGCCCGGTGGTGGGGGTTCTCCGTCTGGGCCGGGATGTGCAGCAGGGTCGTGGCGTAGTGGTCGAGGAAGTTCGGGAAGGTCGTCAACGTACGGCTTTCGTGGTGAGAACGGTGGGCTGGGCGGGACGGGGCAGGCCCGGGGGCGGTCCGGGTTTCGGGATGGTGCGGTAGGCGTCGATCTGGGCGGATCGGGTGCGGGCGGCGTGGGCGCGGGCGCCGAGCGGACGGCGGGCGACACCCAGGCGCTGGGCCGCGGTGTCGTACACGTCGTGCCCCTTTCGGGGGCAGACCGCGACGACGTGGATCTCCATGGGGTAGGCCGAGCGCGCCGGGGCCGGCCGGAGCGCGTAGACGATGCGCCAGGCGGCCCGGGAGTCGACGTAGAGCTTGCGCAGCCCGGCCAGTTCGGCCTTGAGCTTGCTGCCGGCGCGGTCGGCGTTGACCACGTCCTGCAGGAGGGCGAGGGAGAGGTCGCGGATGTCGCCGGGGGCCTGGAGCAGGTCGGTCAGGGCTCGGGGGTCGAAGGTGAGGCCGAACGCGGGCCGGCCCTCGGCGGTCACGCGGCTGCCTGCCCTGCCTCGGCGTCGCGGGCGGCGGCGCGCACGGAGCGGCCGGGTCCGCGAAGGAGGCGGTGCGCGGGGCGATCGGGGTCGGTCTGGCAGGCCGACAGCGGCCCGCCCGGGGCGCGGACGGCGGCCATGGCGTGGGTGAGGAAGTCCCGGTGCCACACGAACATCCCGGCCGGGCCGGCTTCGGGGTCCTTGTGCTGGAGGTAGGCCATCCACAGGGCGTGGAGCCAGGCGACGACGTCGAGGTGTTCCTGCCACTGGTCGCACCACGGGGCGGCGGTGGTGACCTCCGCGCCGTAGGTGGGCATGAGGTAGTCCTCCACCCAGTCGGTGAGCAGGTCGAGTTCGCTCTCGTACTCCTCGCCGTCCAGCTCCAGGATCGGCCGCGGTTCGGGCGGCAGCGCCGCCGCTCCGGGCATGGGCGGCATGCCGAAGCCGGGGAACGGTGCCGACGTCGGTGCGGGTTCGGCGGCGAGGTGGTCGAGCTGGCGGGCCTGTTCGGCGGAGCGGTCGAGCAGTTTGCGGACGGTGGCCTGGATGCTGTCCAGATCACCTTCCGGCAGGCGTACCGGGTCGAATTCCCCAGCAGCGTCGCCGAATTCTTCTATGGGGTCATGCGCCAAGGAAAACTCCTCCTCCGGCACGCGCGACTGCCGGGCATCTGAGAAAGGTGGGGGGAATTCAATTCCGGAGCGCCGAGATGGCCATCACCGGAGCAAGGAGGCGAACCGACCGGCGTCAGGCGGTCAGGGTGAGATCATCCTGTCCGACGCTCTGATGAAGCGTTTCCGTCAGACGATCGGAGGCGATCTGGGCGTAGTGCTCGGTCTTCTCGACGCCGATGAAATCGCGGCCCTCCAGGAGCGCGGCCACCCCGGTGGAGCCGGAGCCACAGGTGAAGTCCAGGACGGTGCCGCCCGGCGGGCAGATCTTCACCAGTTCACGCATCACCTCGACGGGCTTCTGTGTGATGTGCTGCCGGTTCTTGCCCGAGGGCTGCGAGGCCGAGTACAGGCCGGGCAGATAGACGGGGTTGCGGGAGCCGTCGATCGCTCCGTTCGACGCCCACACGATGAACTCGCAGTTCTGCGTGAAACGCCCCTTCTGAGGTCGGGCCTGCGGCTTGTGCCAGGCCAGGACCCCGCGCCACAGCCATCCGGCCGCCTGGATCGCATCCGTGGTGGTCGGCAGCTGCCGCCAGTCGGTGAACAGCAAAGCCGTCCCGCCCGGCTTCGTGAGGCGGTGGGCCTCGGTCATGATCTGGGTGAGCCAGAAACCGTACGAACGCTGGTCCATGTTCTCGCCGGGGAAGTCCGCGAGATCGTGGCCGGCGTCGGCGGAGGTGTACTTCTGGCGCGCGGTACGGGAGGTGCGCTCCTTCGCGGTCCGGCCGCCGGAGTTGTACGGCGGATCGGTGATGACCGCGTCCACGCAGTCGTCTGGAAGGCCGGCCAGCACGCCGAGCGCGTCGCCATGATGCAGGGAAAAAGGCAAAGAGGTGCCCCGATTCGGGTTGCGGAGAATTACGAGAGAGTCCCGACTCGCGGAGAAGAAGCGCCGCCGCGACGAATGCGGGCACAAGAGGTCCAGCACGCCGCATGAGGGCGGTGGGCGAGTTCGGGAGCCACACCTTAGGGCACGATTCCCGGTTGACCCCCGCCACACGAAAGATTAGGTCAACCGGGAATCGGGCCCTACAGTCTGACAACCGCCTGGCCCGAACAGCCCGGTGGCATTCCCTCCCCCTGCCCTCATGGAGGCACCGCCTTGTCCTGACCCGCCTGAACGATGCCCCAGGGGCGCCCCACCGGCGAGCGGCAACTCGCCTCCTGGCGCCCCCTCCCGGGCTTCCCGATCACCTCACCCCGGCCCCCATCGCGTCCTTCTCACCTCGTACCAGCGCGGCCGGGCTTCACCCGAAGGGCTCCTCCTGTGACACAGCCGTACCCTCCCCTGCCCCGAGCAGCTAGAGCCCCCGTTTCCTCGGGAGGCGCAGCGGATTGAACGGCATAGCCGCCGCCGTCGGCGTTCTGTGCCTGTCCCCTCTCGTTCTCGCCGGAGCCGCCGCCACGGCGGCTGCCGCCAGCGGTGCCGCTGTCCGCGCGTCGAACTGTGCCGCCGGCGACGCGGTCGACGTCGATGCCGTCGCCCGGCAGGTCGTCGGCATCCTCGGCGGCGACGGCGCCGACCCGAGCATCCAGGTCGAGGGCCTGGAGCTGCCCGCCGAGCAGATCCCGCACGCGAAGGCGATCGTCGCCACCGGGATCGCTTTGAAGGTCCCCGAGCGCGGCCAGGTCGTCGCACTGGCCACCGCGATCCAGGAGTCCCGGCTGCGCAACCTGCGCTATGGGGACCGGGATTCACTGGGGCTGTTCCAGCAGCGGTCCAGCCAGGGCTGGGGCACTCCCGAGGAGATCCTCGACCCCGTCTACGCCGCCACGAAGTTCTACGACGGGCTTCTCAAGGTCGCGGGGTGGCAACAGATGACGGTCACCCAGGCCGCCCAAGCCGTACAGCTCTCCGGGTACCCGGACGCCTACGCCCAGTGGGAGCCGCTCGCCCGCGCCCTACAGCAGGCGATCGTGCCGACCCTTCCCGAAGGCGGCCCCGACGCCGGGACTGGTGCTCCGGAGGGTGGCTGCCGGCCGGGCGAGGACGGATCCGCCTGGGGTGAGATCCCCGAAGGCACCGTCCCCGCCGGGTACGAGATCCCGGCCGACGCCTCCGCGAAGGCCCGCTCGGCGATCACCTGGGCGATGCACCAGCTCGGCACCCTCTACCAGTGGGGCGGGACCTGCAAAGACGCCCACGGGCCGGATCCGATGGGCCGCTGCGACTGCAGCTCCCTGATGCAGCAGGCATACGCCCACGCCGGCGTCTCTCTCACCCGGACCACGTACACCCAGGTCAAAGAGGGTGCGCCAGTCCCGGCCAACGCGCTCAAGCCGGGTGACCTGCTCTTCACGCGCGGCACCGCCGCCGTCCCCGAGCACGTCGGCATGTACATGGGCGCTGGGCTTGTGATCAACGCGCCGAAGACCGGACGTCCGGTGCGGATCGAGAAGGTCGCCGACTGGCAGATCCTCGCCGTCCGCCGCATCCCCGCTCTCAACTCCTAGCGCTCCCCGCCTTCGACAGGCCACGGGCCGCTTCTTCCGCCGCCGCGAGCCTCCTCCGCCGCGTGCTTCCTCCTTCTCTCCTCCCCTTTCCCGCTGGGCCGTCTGGCCTGCGCCCGCAAGGAGTTCCCACCATCCCCATCCTCACCCTCGCTCCCCTCTCGCACCTCGCGGACCGCGTCCTGTACCTCGCCTACGACCCCGGCGTCTCCCCGAAGAGCGGCGGCCTGCCGGGCCTGGACGTGCTGCGCAACGTGGTCAACTCGATCAACCTGTTCGGCATCATCGCCGTCGTCGGCGCGCTCGCCGTGTCCCTCGGCGTGTGGGCCTGGGGCCACCACAGTGGCGGTCACCAGGCCGAGGCCAACGGCAAGAAGGGCGCCGTCGTCGCGGCTGGCGCCGCGCTCGGCCTCGGTGCCGCCAACGGCATCGTGGCCTTCTTCTCCACGCTCGGAACACAGGTCCGCTGATGGGTAAGCGCTCCCGCCCCCGACTGGGCGCCTCCGCCTCGAACTGGCCCATAGGCCGGCGTGTCGCCGTCCTGGCCGCCGTGCTCGCCGTCCTGCTGACCGTCGCCGGTGCCGCCGCCTACTTCACGCAGCGCGGCACCGGCCAGGACGCCGGCCCGTCCACCCGGTCCCCCGCCGGCACGAGTTCCCCGGCCGTTCAGCCCGGCGAGACGGCGCCGGCATCGGGGGCGGGAGCGGTCTCCCCGCCGCCGCGCCTTTCCGATCCTCTCGCCTATGCCCGTGCGGTGGCGGTGATGCTCTGGTCCTACGACACCCGCGCCACCACCCGTGACCAGCAACTCGCAGGCATGCACGCCTGGATGACCACCGAGACGAAGTACACCGACTGGACCTCGATCCAGGCGCAGGTTCCCGATCCGTTGCTGTGGTCGCGGATGCGCGACAACGCGCAGTACGCCACGGCGACGGTCACCGAGTCGCACTACCCGTCGGCCTTCAAGCAAGCCCTGGCCGAGGACCCCGCCGCGCTGACCGAGGCGTACGTCTACGCCGTCACCGTCACCGGCAAGCAGTCCATCGCATGGAAGGACGGCGGAGGCGGCGCCGAGGACCGCTCGGTCACCGTCGCCGTCCAGTGCCGACCCAGCGCCGACTGCGCCCTGGTCGCCATCGCCCCGAACACCGCTCCCTGACCCGTTGACCGAAAGGAGAAGTCCCGATGGACTTCTGCGCCCTTCCCGTCGCGGGCAAGCTGTGCGACGCGGCCGACGCGATCGACTTCGTCTCCGACCCGGGCAAGGCGATCACCGAAGGCATCGGCAACTGGATCGCCAAGTCCTGCGGCGAACTCGCCGCCGCCGCGGCCGACCTGGCCGCCGAGGCCGTCAACACCACCACCAAGATCGACCTCAACGCCGGATGGTTCCGCGACAACTACGAGCTGCTGCTGCCTATCGGGCTGACGATCCTGGTCGCGACCTTCTGCGCCCAGCTCATCCGGGCCGCGTTCAAGCGCGACGGCCAGGCACTCGTCCAGGGATTCACCGGCACCGCGTCCGGGGTGCTGTTCTGCTTCGTGGCCATCGCCCTGACCACGGTCGTGATCGAAGTCGTCGATGCCCTGTCCGACTCGCTGTTCGCGGCGGCAGGCACGTCGATCGAGGACGCCGTGCGGCGCATGGTGAAGGTCTCCCAGATCGCCGCGATCTCCCCGCTCGGCTGGCTCGTCGCCGCCCTCGCGGCCCTCGGCGCCGCCGTGGGCGCGCTGCTCTACTGGGGCGTGATGATGGTCCGCAAGGTCGGCGTCCTCGTGCTCGTGACCCTGGCCGTCTTCGCCGGCGCCGGCGGCGGATGGGAGGCAGCCCGCCGCTGGCGGCGCGGCTGGATCGAAGCGACGGCCACCCTGATCGTCTCCAAGCTCCTGATGACCGTGATCTTCCTGCTCGGGATCTCCGCCATGGGCAAGACCGACGCCGACGGCGGACTCGCCGCGCTCGCCGACGTCATGGCCGGCATCGTCATCATGCTCCTGGTCATGCTGTGCCCGTACGCCACCTTCAAGTTCGTGCACTGGGCGGCCGAGTCCGCCGACGGCGAGACGCTGCACCGCTCCGGCGGCGCGGGAGCCCAGATCGCCAAGCAGCACGCCGAGAACGCGAGTCGCAAGGCGGCAGCCGCGGCAGCGACCGCGGGAACCGGCGGAGCCGCGGCCGGAGCCGGTGCCGGTGCCGGAGCGGCGCCCCAGGGGCCGTCCTCAGTTCCCGGGCAGTTCCCCGGCGACATCGCGGCCAGCCCCTCGGACAGCGGCGGCGGGACCAGCGGGTCCCCCGCCATGGACAAGGTCAAGACCGGGCTGGACCAGGCGGTGCGGTCCATGCCGACCAGCCCCGGCCAGGACACAGGCAGCTCCTTCGGGGCCAACAGCGGCCCCGGCGGTCCGGGCGCGGGTCCCACACCGCGCAGCACCCAGGAGGCACCGCCCCAGGGTGCCGGCGCTGTCGGCGCCACGACCGGGGCCGGATCCGGATCCGGATCCGGGGCCGGATCCGGATCCAGTGGCAGTCCGTTCATGACGCCACCGCCCCCGGCCGGTTCCTGACTCCCTCTCCTCCGGTCATCCGGGCGGGACACCAGCGTCCCGAGTGTCCCGCCCGGAGCCCCGCCGCCCGCTGCTGAAAGCCTTCTGCCTTGTCTGACCTCACGCTCACCCCACCGATATCGGTGAAGTTCCCGGCCCGGTCCCGGCGCGGGATCCTGCTCGGCCTGTCCCTTGCCCAACTCACCCTCACCGCCGCCGCCCTCGCCCTGCTCCTGGTCACCGTGGTGACCACCGGCCTCACCGGCGCCCTGACCCTCACCCCGCTGTGGACAGCCGTCGCCACGCTCGTGGCCGTCCGCCGAGGCGGCCGCTCCCTGATCGACTGGGCCCCGATCGTCGCCCGCTACGCACAGCGCCGCCGCACCGGACAGACCCTCTGGCTCGCCCGTCCGGTCACCCGCCCCCGCGCCGAAGGAACCCTCCACCTGCCCGGCACCGCCGCCTCCATCAAGGTGGTCACCCCCGCCGAGGGACAGGCCGCCGCCCTCCACGACCCACACCAGCAGACCCTCACCGCGGTCGCCCGCGTCACCAGCCGCGCCTTCGCCCTGCTCGACCCCGCCACCCAGAACACCCACGTGAACGCGTGGGGCCGGGCACTGGCCGGTATCGCCCGCACCGGGCACATCGCCACCGTCCAGGTCCTGGAGCGCACGGTCCCCGACTCCGGCGACACCCTCACCCGGCACTGGAACACCCACGGCCGCCCCGACGCCCAGCTCGCCGGCCAGGTCTACAGCGACCTGGTCGCCACCGCAGGCCCGGCCGCCGCCCCGCACGAGACCTACCTGGCGATCTCGCTCGACCTCAAAGCCGCACGGCGCCTGATCAGCCAGGCCGGCGGCGGACTGCCCGGCGCGTTCACCGTGCTCGGCCAGGCCACCGCCGCCCTCACCCAGGCCGCCCACAACGCCGGACTCGCCATCAACGGATGGCTCAGCGCCCAGGAGATCGCCGCCGTCATCCGCACCGCCTACGACCCGGGGGCACTGGCCGCGCTCCAGCAGTGGTCCGCCACCGGCCGGGCAGAGGCAGACCCCGCAGCCGCCGGGCCCGTCGTCCAGGTCGAGGAGCACGACCGGCTCATCACCGACACCGCCCGCCACACCACCTACTGGGTCGAGAACTGGCCCCGCACCGAAGTCCTCGCCGGCTTCCTCCACCAGCTGCTGTTCACCGCCGGAGTACGCCGGACCTTCTCCCTCATCTACGTCCCCCAGGGGCTCGAGTCCGCCCTCCGCGACGTCCAGCGCACCAAGGCGACGATCATCGCCGACGCGAACGAACGCGCCCGCCGCGGCCAGGTCGACTCCGAGGCCGACGCGGTCGAGTACGGCGACGTCAAGGAACGCGAACGGCAGCTGATCGCCGGCCACGCCGACGTCGCGATGACCGGCCTGCTCACCGTCACCGCCGACACAGACCAGGCCCTGGACGCCGCCTGCGCCCAGATCGAGACCGCCGCCGTCACCGCCCAGGTCGACCTGCGCCGCCTCGTCTACCAGCAGCCCGACGCCTTCACCCTGGCCGCCCTCCCCCTCGCCCGCACCGCCCAGGAGAAGTAGGGCCCCGCGCCTGACCCGATCCAGGCCACCGCAGAAAGACCCACCGCTCTTGGCCACCACGACCGACACCTACGACGCCCACCCCTACCTGCGAGCTGCGACCGCCGGCATCCGCCACCACACCCACGCCGTCACCCCAGGTGCCCGCGCCGACCGGCGACACCTCGACAACCTGCACGAGCACCTCACCCGCCTGCACCTCCTCATCGATCAGGTCGCCGACACCGTACGTCCCGAACACCCCACCGCCGGACGGCACCTGGCCACCGCACACCTGCGGCTATGGCAGGCCGCCAACAGCCTCCACGACGCCTTCCACACCCTGCCCACCGCACCCGACTGCACCCCGGACCGGCTGCCCGACGGCCCGCTCGTCCTCACCATCTGCCAGCGCCACATCGCCTCCGGCCACGCCATCCGACGCAAGACCACCCCGGCCGACCACGGCACCGCCTAGCCCGCGCAGAAACGATCCTGCTCATGTCCCCACACCGCCCCGGCCGCCGCGCCTCCGCCAGCCCCCTGTTCACCCCGCACGGCACCGACCGCACCAGCCGCCGCGCCGCCCGCAAGCAGCTCGCCGAAGCCCAGGCCAAAGCCAAAGCCGCCGCCCTCAAGGACACCCGCGCCACCGCGGCCGAAGCCGAGATACCCGCACCGCTCTACCCGCCGACCGGACGCCCCGGCCCGGCCTCCGCACGCGGCGGCCGGCTGCAGCTGCCTGCCCACCGGATGACCACCGCCACCGCCTCCGGCGCGTACCCGTTCCTCGCCGAAGGCGGCCTCGGCGCCGAGGGCATCTACATCGGCCGCGACGTCCACGCCGAAGGCTCCTTCGTCTTCGACCCCTTCTCCCTGTACGGGAAGGTCGAAGGGTTCACCAACCCCAACATCCTGTTGGCCGGGGTCATCGGGCAGGGCAAGAGCGCGCTCGCGAAGTCCTTCGCCCTCCGCTCGGTCGCCTTCGGCTACCGCGTCTACGTGCCCTGCGACCCCAAGGGCGAGTGGACCCCGGTCGCCGCGGCGCTCGGCGGCACCTCCATCGCCCTCGGCCCCGGGCTGCCCGGACGGCTCAACCCTCTCGATGCCGCCCCCAAGCCGCCGTCCGTCTCGGAATCGGACTGGGCCGGCGAAGTCCGCAAGCGCCGCCTGCTCCTGCTCGGCTCCCTCGCCCGCACCGTGCTCGGCCGCGACCTGCTCCCCATGGAGCACACCGCCCTCGACATCGCCCTCGACGGCGTCGTCCGGGCCGCGACCGCCGCCGGCCGGGCCCCGCTGCTGGGCGACATCGCCCACACCCTCGCCCAGCCCCACCTCCTCGACGCCGCCGCCGGCACTGTCTCCGGCCACCTCGGGGACGCCGCCCGCGATCTCTCCCATGCCCTGCGCCGGCTCGTCCACGGTGACCTCGCCGGGATGTTCGACGCCCCCTCCACGGTCGCGTTCGACCCGGCCAGCCCGATGCTGTCCATCGACCTGTCCCGTCTCGGCGGATCCGGCGACGACACCGCCCTCGTCCTCGCCATGACCTGCGCCTCCGCCTGGATGGAAGCCGCCCTCACCGACCCCGACGGCGGCCGACGTTGGATCGTCTACGACGAAGCCTGGCGGCTCATGCGCCACCCCGGCCTCCTGCAGCGCATGCAGTCCCAATGGAAGCTGAGCCGCGGCCTTGGCATCGCCAACCTCATGGTCATCCACCGGCTGTCCGACCTGCTCACCGCCGGCGACGCCGGGTCGCAGGGCCGGGCGCTCGCCGAAGGACTCCTCGCCGACTGCTCCACCCGCATCATCTACCGCCAGGAAACCGACCAGATCCACGCCGCCGCCACCCTCCTCGGCCTGACCGCCGTCGAGACCGAGGCCATCTCCCACCTCACCCGCGGACGCGGCCTGTGGCGCGTCGCCGGCCGGAGCTTCGTGGTCCAGCACTGCCTCCACCCCACCGAACAGGCCCTGTTCGACACCGACTCCCGCATGCAATGAGACGCCCCCTGCCCGCACCCGGGAGCGGCCACATCCCCTTCTTCCCCTGAACGTTGGAGACTCCCATCGAACCGCACCCCACCGCCTCGATACTCCCTCTGCCCGATGAGGACGACCTGGCGACCCTCGCCCACGACATCCAGGAGAACGGACTCCTGCAGCCCGTCGTCCTCGACCGCCAAGGTCGCGTTCTCGACGGTCGCGGTCGACTCATCGTCTGCGAACGCCTCGGCATCGAACCGTCCTTCGTCACCTACGAGGGCGAAGACCCCGACGTGTACGTCCTGTCCGTCAACCTCACGCGCCGCAGTTTCACCAAGGGACAGTCCGCGATGATCACGGTCAAGGCCCGTTCCCTCAGGGAACAAGACGGCCGTTCCCCGAAGGAACAGACCGCGCGTTCCCTCGGGGAACAACTCGGAGTCGCGCTGGCTGTCATGGGGCGCGCGAGCACCGTCCTGCAGCACGCTCCCGACCTCGTAGACCCGGTCATCAGCGGCGCGATGGGACTCAACGAAGCGTACGCCGTCGCCCAGGAGCACAAGGCCAAGGCCAGCTCCGCCGAGGTCCAGCTCGCCCGCTTGCGCGAGGAGGACCCGGTGCTCGCCAACCGGGTTGTCGAGGGCGACCTGACACTGGCCGGCGCATGGGCTGAACGCACCGAGCGCGTCGAGGAGGACAAGCGGCAGCGGCGGGTGGCCACCCGTCTGCTGGACGAACTCGTCGCGCCCCTCGCCCAGACCCGTGGCACGGGGACGTTCAGCCGGTACGACCCCGCGTACGCCACCGGCGCCCCTATCACCCGCGAGATCATTGCGCACGCGATGACAGCGCTGACCGAGATGGACCAGGTCTGGCGGGAGCGTGATCTGCCGTGACGAGCAACGCCGAACTCCGTCTGCGGCACATGGTCGAGCAAACCGCGCGCACTGTCACCGACGCCAAGGGACGACTCCACAAGCGCGCCTTCGTCGACGCGGTGCGCAGCAAGCTCAGAGACGACGACCTGGATGCGGATGCGCAGGCCGTGGCCCTGGACAAGCTCGCCGAGAAGCTCGTGACCGAGTTCGGGGACAAGCACAACCCCCGGCGCCGGCGACCGGGTTCCCTCTTCCACCCCGACGACATACTCAAACTGGGCAACGGCACCTGGGTCCGGATGGCCCGAGCCATCGACTCCGACGTTGTCGCGTGGCGCCGACTGTCGCGAAAGAACCGGACGCACGTCGATGAGGCGGACAACAAGATCCAGGACTACGCGGATGAACGCCTCGATGCCTTCCGCACCACCACCGGCATCGTCGACCTCATCGACCTGGAACGCTTCGTCTTCGGCTGGACCGAGGAGGAAGCCGGCCAGACCGGTCTCTTCTGACCGCGACCGCACGAGCGGCAACTCGCCCGTTCCAGCTTCGCGGCGCCGCAACCCTAGACGCTCCGACGACAGCTGGAGCGATCACCTCCACGGAGCCCATGCCCCAGACCCATACTCCCCTGCCCACCTTCACGGTCAAACTGGCGGCCCGACTCCCCGGCGACTGGACGACTGCGTACCACCGCCACACCGCGTACAGCGAACAGTTCCCCGTGGCCGAGCGCCTGTGGGACTCCGGTCACGTCCACTGGGCTGTCGGCGAGCACGTCCTCGAGCATCGGGGCGTCCTGATCGGTCCGGCCGGCGAAGAGCTCTACGTCATCGAGCGGCCCCGTCACCGCGGCCAGTTCCTCGTAGCCGCACTGAAGCCCCCTGGCTTCCAGCCACATCACTTCCGTGGCGTGCCTGAGCCGAACGGCATCGTGGCCAGCGCCGATCCTGTACGGGCCGCCGCCACGGTCAGCCGTCGGCTTCTGCCCCAGTATGCGATGGCCGCCGAGGCGGTCCGCGCGCAGGCCCGGCTCCGGCCGGAGCCGCCGGCCCATCGTCAGGCCCCGCCCGGGACGGCGGAGGCGGTGACGCTCACCCGCTACGGCGATGGCGTCCTCGGATCTCCGTACGCGAGCGTCCCGGCCGAGGCCCGCGACGCGCTGTATCTCTCCGGGTTCCAGTACGTCCCCGACCAGGGCGCGTTCCTTCTCCCTGCCGGGTACGGGCCCATCGGCACGGCCGTACGGATCCAGGTCCTCGCCGCCCGGCTCGCTCAGAGCAACATCGGGCTCAACCTCCGCCACTCCCCGGCGCGTCCCCACGCGGCAGCCGCCGTGACCGCGTCTCCGGCTCCCGCGCCTCAGGCGCACCGTGCCCCGACCGGTATTGCCGTCCCCTCTGCGGCGACCGGCGGTCCTCAGGCGGCCCACCGCTCTCGGTGACGATCGCCCCAGCACAAGCCCGAGGCAGCCCACGCCCGGCACCGCACCCTCAACCACGTTCGGAGACGGCCTTGCCGACATCCCGCACGCCCGCTGGCGGCTCGTCCCCGGCCGCCGGGGACGAGCCCGACGCTCGCTTCCCGTACGGCAATCTCCTCTTCGCCCTCACCGCGCACGTCAGCACCTCCACCGACGAGCGGGAGGTTGCCGCCCTGCTGCACCAGGTCCTCGACGGCAATGACGGGCTGCTCACCCGGCTCGCCGAGCTTTTCGACGCCGCCACCGAGAAGGCCCGTGCGCACGACCGGAACGACGGCGACGACGACGCCTTCTACCTGGCCATGGACCTCGCCGACGCAGCCACCCGGCTCCGCGGGCTCGGAGAAGACCTCCATGTCGTCCCCGAGCGCATGGCCGCCCTCACCTCCGCTTCCCCGCCCCAGCCCTGGCGGCCCTTCCAACCCGGAGTCATGGCCGCCATCCCGGTGGCACTGACCGCGCCCACGCCCGGTCGTGCTCCATAGCCCCTCCACCCTTCTGGAGCCTCTTTGGGATCTCCCGCCTTCATCGCTCGCCCCACCGCCACCGGATACGAGGGCGTCCACGTTCAGTTCGACAGCAGCCCCCGGAACATGCTCCCGCTACTGCTGGCCGCTTACCAATTCCGGTTCGGCCGGGACATCGAGGCCCTGAGCCGATACCTGATCGACGGCGTCGTCTTCGCCTGGGACGAGATCGGCACCGACCTTCTCGACGGATCACCGCCCGGGCTGCTGCAGCGATTGACCGGCGGCGAACAGTGGCCCAGCCGCGAGATGACCAACGTCCTCAACCTCGACGGAACACCCGCCGAACGGGAAACCGTGACCCAGGACAACTCCAGCGGCCACCACTGGGGCTACATCCTCCATCCGGCCGGCATCGAAGTGATCAGCCGGCAGATCGACCACCGCAGACCGGTCATGTCCTGGGAGACCGATCCCCGTGTCCATTTCAGTGAAGCGTTCGAGCTCTGGATGCCCGGCAGCCCACCGCCGATGGCGCTGCCACGCGATCTGCCGAAGCTCACCCCCGCCCCCGCCCAGCCTGCCGCACCAGCCCGAACCGCCACCAGGCCGCCGCACCGCTGACCACCCTCCGAAGGAGTCCTCCTGAAGCAGCATTTCAACTTCGGCCAGCACCCCGATTACGGTTTCGTCGCCGCCCCCACCGCGAACACAACGCCGCACCTCGCCCACTGGTACCTCACGGCGGAGCAGTTCGAGCCCGTCCCCGGCGTCGAGGGCCTGTACCGGCTAACCAGCCCCGAGTACGACGGTGTGCGCCGCACCCGGCAGGCCGTCCACGATCTGCGCCGGCACGGCTTCGAAGTCCACGCCGACTACACCCTTGACCCCGCTCAGAGCGCCGGTCCGCCCCGGATCCAGCCCCGGGCCGGGCTGATGGAACGCCGCTCCCGGATCGCCCAGGCCGCTGGTATCCGCTCCTCGCAGTACCGGCCGGCCGTCACCACCCAGGCCGCACCCACGTCCCCGCGGCCAGCAGGTCCGCTCGCCACCTCCGGACAGGGGCGCGTTCGGTGACCGAGAACCTGATCAGCATCGTCCGCGGCCGGGGCGGTGAGGTGGAGGTGGAAGGGCCGATCGACTCGCTCGCCTCCGAACTGCTCTCCCACGCTGGGTTCGTCAGGCAATACACCCTGCGCGGCACCTGGCACCGTCTCCCCTTCGACCTGGGCGAAGAATGGGAGAACGACCACGCCTCCCACGCCGCCGAGATGCTGTGTGCCGCCCGCTATCCGGTCCGGCTCGATCCCTCTCTCTCGCCCACCGCCCCGCTGCGAGGCGAGAGCGGTGCCGCGCGCTCCGTACGGACAGCGGCCCAGACCCTGAAGACCTGGGCGCGGAACGCCGACGGCCTCCGGCAGCCGTACGAGGCGGGGCAGGCGCTCGCCGCCCTCGCCCAGGGCGACGACAGCCTCCTGCGACCCTCGGCCGACCTGCTGCTCGGCACGGCATCCGCCGTCTCCGCGCTCCCGAGCCCCGCGCACGACCGGGACGCTCGGCGGCTGGCCGAACTCGCCGGAGTCCTGCGGGTCGTGGAGATCGAGGTCGACCGGATCGCCCTGCGCCTGCAGGCGACCCCCGATCTCGCGCCCTCCTCCGCCCTGCAGCGGTCGCACGCAGTGGTCGAGGCTCCGCCGAAGCTGCAGGCCCTGGTCCATCGCCTCAGCGAACAACGAGCGCGGGAGTACCAGGCCCACTTGCCCCCGCCGGCCCCGGCGCCGAGCGGCGGGGGCCGGGGGCGGTGAGCCCGGACCCTCTGGAGGCGCCGTCCGGGACCGAGCTGCGCAGGCGTGCCCGCGCCGATGCCCTCCCCTTCCTCGCCGAGCTTGCTCTGCCCGATCCGGCCGAGGCCGTACGGGCCTGGACGCAGCAGGTCACCACCGCCCAGACCGTCGCCCAGGTCCACGTCCTCGTCGACACCCTGACCGGGACGCAGGCGAGCGCCCTCTTGGCTCTGCGGGACTTCCTTCGCGCCGCCGGCACGTGGTGCCGCGACCGCGGCCAGCCGGCGCTCGCCGAGCGATACCTGCGCACCAGCGACCTCCTCGACATCGCCGACCGGCAGCTCTACCAGCTCGGCATCGAACACCTCACCGCCTTCCGCACCCGAGCGCCCGCGAGCCGCTCCAACCGAAAGGGACCTCCCCCTGAACCCCACTGACCTCGCTCTGCTCGCCAGAGCAGCCGGCAGCGCCGCCAGTCGCTCCTCCACCGAGATCACGTTGTTCACGAGCGAGAACAACGGCGTCGTCGGGCTCGTCGACGGCGCCAACTGGCGCTGGGCGCATACCGCGATGGAGCTCGCCGGGTTCGAGAAGACCGAAGACGGAAACAAGGCCGTTCCGCTGAACGATCTCGACCACGCCCGCGAGGTCCTGCTCACCCTGGGCGTGGTCGCCCAGCTCGCCGGCGTCACGGTCACCGCGAGCAGCGAGACCTACGTGGGGGACTTCGCCCGCGACCTGGTCGATCACCTCCCCGGCAGATGGACGGTGAAGGTCGAGAACTACGCGATGAAGCTATGGCAGGACGACCTCGCCGCCTGTCTGTGGAGCACCGGGCACGTGGCGAGCGCGCTGGACAATCACCGTGTTGCGCGGGTGGCAATTCTCAGGCGAGACGACGGAGCCGAATTCACCGTCCTGCGGGACCCCCAGGGGGACCTGTACCACGTGGGCGCGCTCCGTCCGCGCGACCTCTACAACGAAGAACTTGTCACTCCGCCGCCGGGCGTGACCGTGCAACCGACGCCTGCCTCGGCCGCCGCCGAGATACGACACCACTTGTTCCCGGCATACATGCGCGCCGTGCTCCATTCACAGGTCAACGCCCTGGCAGACGATCTCGCCTGGGCGCACCAGGCGTACGAGCCGGGGACCATATCCGAGCCGCCCCAAGCAGACCTCGTCGATGCCTTCGCCCAGTTCACCACGGCCGCGCCGCACGTCACCGCTGCCGTGCGGGCCTTGGCGCAGCTCAACGAGTACGAGGCTGCGTTCCTGCGGCGGGTGGACGGCATCGTCGGCACACCGACCGCGGACACCGACACGCCACCGGCGGTCCCCCACGCCGATCCGCTGGCCTGGTGGCTCGCCGAGGGCTGCGAGGGACTGATCGAGCTGGCCCAGCGAGCGGTCACCGGCGGTGGACTGCCCGCCGCCGAGTCATCCCGCGCTCTCGCCTCCTCTCGGGCTCTTCCGCCCGCACCGGCTCGGGCCTCCTCCCCCGCGCCGCATCTCTGAACCCCCAGCCCGTCCGAACTTACGGAGCACCCATCAGCTCAACTTCCGCCGCTGATAAGGCAATCGAAGCCCTGAACACGTACGCCGTCCGCTACGCCGACATCAAGACTCGCAGCGACAGAGACCTCAAGCGGGCCCGCGACGGACTGGGGTGGCCCGCCTGTGTAGATGTCGAGCGGAAGGTCGAAGCCGAGCGTCACCGCGAGCAGTCCGAGGCGTTCGACGCGCTGCTCCCGCATGCCGCGCTCCTCATCGACCGGGCCCGCACTGCGCTGCGGTTCCAGCCGCCCTCCCGGCATCTGGCCGGCTGGTCACTGCTCGTGGACGACCTGGAAGCCGCCTCCGAGAAGGCCCGCTCCTCCCTCGAACGCCCGACGAGCGACACCGCGCCGCACGACGACCTCGTCCTGCGGCAGTGCTGGGGAACGTGGGCCGAGCGGGCGAAGTTCCTTGGCGACCTCGCCGTTCAGGACGGGCCGCCGCCGCCCGGACCCGAGCTGCCGGCGGACGAAGAAGCACGGTGGACCGCCCACGCCCAAGACGTCCGGCGCCGTCACATGATGTACCTGTTCGAGACCCGCTACGACGCGGCGGGCCGGCCGCTCACGATCGTCAGGGTCCCGAACCTCGACGATCCGATTGACGACTGCGCGCTGGTCATCACCGGGGACATCGACAGCCCCACGATGCGGGTCATCGGGCGCTACGACACCTACGATCAGGCTCTTGCCGCCCTGCCTCCGCCCGTACAACCGGGCGTCCTTCACCCTGCCGGGAGATTCCCCGGACCGGCCGGCCCGCTGCCGACGCTCGCCGAACTCATCACGGACGTCACCGAGGCCCACACGAGCGCAGTCGTCTTCGAGGCGCTCAGTTATGTGGCCAGTGCAGGCACCGGTCCCTGTCACCTCTCCCAGCTCTCCGACCTCCTGAGCCAGTGCGCCTCCTTCGCCCTCGCCACCGAGACGGTCGCCGGCCGGGATCTGTCGGTGCGTCTGCGCGCTCTGGCCGTCCAGACCGATCACCTCGACGGTGAGCTTCGCCAGGCGATGGCCACCTTCGAAGAGGACTGCATCGCCGTCCTGCCGCCGCATCGCACTCCCCAACCCCGGCACATCAAGCCGCCGCCTGCCGTGCGGACCACCTCGCTGCCCGCCGCGCAGGCCACGCCACCTCGCGTTCCGCGCCGCCTATAGCCCCGGCACCGTCGCGGCGGCTCCGCCTCTTCCCGGAAAGTCCCCGCTCGTCTTGCTCCTGGCCGATTCCCCATCCACCGCCCCGCCGCCCGTGACCTACCGGGCCGTCCTGGGCCGACGCCACGTCGCCCGCCTGCTTGCCGGCACTCTGCTCGGACGGATGCCCAGCGGCATGGTCCCCATCGGTCTCGTCCTGTGGATCACAGCCAGAGGCGGCTCCCTGGCGGCGGCAAGTATGCTCGCCGCCGTCTACGGGCTCGCCTCCGGGCTCACCCAGCCGGTCAAGGGCCGCCTCATGGACCGGTACGGACAGACGCGCGTCAGCGCGCCCGCCGCTGCCGTCGCGAACAGCAGCCTCCTGACCCTGCCCCTGATCGGACCGGACGGGCATCCGGCCGTCGTCACCGCGGCCGTGGCACTCGCGGGGCTTGCGAGTCCGGCTTTGGAATCAGGCCTGCGGGCGCTGTGGCCGACCGCCGTCCCTGACACCGGACAGCGGCGGGTCATCCAAGCCCTCGACACCGGCTCCCAAGGGCTCCTCTACGTCACCGGCCCGCTCCTGGCCACCTGGCTCGCCACCGCCTACGGCCCCGATGCCACGCTTCTCTCCACCGCCGTATTCGGCCTGCTCGGCGCCACCGTCGTCCTCACCTCCGGCCCGTCGCGAACCTGGCGGTCCCGCCACGGCGACACGGCGAGAGGCGGGAAGCAAGCGGCAGCACAGCGCCTGCTGAGCCCGGGACTGGTGCTGTTGTGCACGGGGCTTTCCGGGATCGGCTTCGCGCTCGGCGCGCTGACCGTCTGGGCGGCCGGCATGGCCAAGGCACACGACACCGACTGGCTCACCGGGGTCCTGCCCGCCGCCTTCTCCGCCGGCTCGTTCCTCGGCGGTCTGCTGTTCGCCCGTCTCCCCCGCCGCGCCGCTCCCTCAACCCAACTCATCATCACCGCGGTTCTGTTCGCTGCCGGGTGGCTGCCGCTTCTGTTCCAGCCAGGGCCCTGGGCCGCAATCGGGGCCACAGCCCTGCCGGGCTTGTTCCTGACGATGGCCATCACCTCGGGTTTCGACACGGTCGGCGCCCTCACCCCTGCCTCGCGGGCCACAGAGGCGTACGCGTGGCTGATCCTCGCGGTCGGTGTCGGCCAGGCCGCCGGGACCGCACTCGCCGGCGCCTTCGCCGGCACCCTCGTGTGGCTCTCCTGGCTGCCCGCTGCCGGCGCGGCCACCGCCGTCGTCGTCCTCGCCGTCTCCCGCCCCGCGCTCGGCCCTCGCCGCCGCCTCGGTCGGCACCGCCGCACCTGCGCTGGTGACTGGCCTCATTCCCAAGACCCCACTCACGAAGGAGAAACGTTCATGCCCGTCAAGACCACCTGGACCGTCATCCACAACTTGTGTGGACACGAAGTCACCCACGATCTGTCCGACCGGGCGGCCGACCGCAGGGCGGGCTTCGCCCGATGGCTCGCCGGCAGGGCCTGCTCTGACTGTTGGAAGGCCAGCCGCGACGCCGACACCGCCGCGAAGGAGCAGTGGCTCACCGCCCGGCGCGCGGAGGAGCAGGCCGCGGCGAAGGAATGGGCCGAGAGGTTCGACATGCCGCCGCTCGAGGGTCCGGAGCGGGCCCTGGACTGGGGCGAGCGCTCCCGCTTCCAGCTCGTCACCGCCGCCTACACCGCCCTGGTCACCGAGGGGACCTGGGACGAGACCGACTGGGCGGTGCTGGAGGAGAAGATCCGCACGGTCACCCGTACCGGGTGGTGGATCGACCAGCGTGAGGCCGAGGGCTCCGACCTGCCCGAGCTTCTCGACGCCGCCACGAGCGAGGACACCGGCACCGAGAACCCACATCGGTGACGGCTGCCGAGGCCCATCACGCCGGTGTGAGGCGCACATTTATAGCGCACGATCCCCGGTTAGCCTAACCGGCCTTTTTCCAGACCATGGAGTCATGCCCCCAACGCCACCTGCGGCTTTCTGCGGAAGGACTCTGCCGTGCCCGAACCCACCCGTCCCGCGTTCGCTCCCGCCGACACGATCACCGGCGACCGGGACATCACCCACGCTCACTTCGCCCCGGGCGACCAGGTCGTGGTGATCAAGGGTGTCGCCGACGGCGAACTGTGGGGCGACGCGATGACCGTCGTGACCCCGTCCTGGCACACCCCGACCGACGAGGACGGGTGGCGGCTGCGCAACCCCAACGGCGGCGCGCAGTCGTTCATCACCGGCCACCCCCGCTACCTCGTCCACCTCTCCAAGCGGTGCCCGGACTGCCTGATCTACCTGCGCGCCCTGGAGGACTACCTGCTGCCGAAAGTCGTCGGTGACAAGCCGGTCGACCTCGGCTGGTACCGGGTCACCGACTTCGGCCAGCTCGTCCACGCCGACGACGCCAAGGGCGCCGGCCGGTGATCCCCCGTACGCACCGACGCGCCGCGGACGCCGAGCCCGTGCTCTCTGACGCCCTCGGCCGCGCCCTGTCCTACCTGGCGAAGCTCGCCGAGAACACGGTGGTGGCCCGCTGGGCAGGCAT
This sequence comes from Streptomyces sp. NPDC055103, assembly GCF_053607625.1. Lineage (NCBI taxonomy): Bacteria > Bacillati > Actinomycetota > Actinomycetes > Kitasatosporales > Streptomycetaceae > Streptomyces > Streptomyces sp. NPDC055103. The sequence continues at coordinate 63,389 of NZ_JBSGTX010000034.1, read as the reverse complement.
GGACGCCCGCACGGCCGATGACGATCCGGCGTCGTGGACCTCGGTGGACTGGGCCGAGCACGTCAACGATCCGCTGTTCGAGCATCCCTCGGCCGCGAGCCCCGAGGGTGACCGGCGGGCGGTTTTCCACATCGATGTCCGCCTGGCTCCCGGCGACCGGTCGCTGACCGGTCCGGAGTGGGCCGAGATCGCCCACCGCATCGCCCGCGCCGCCAGCATCGCGGCCCCTGGCGACGAGCAGGGCTGCCGGTGGATCGCCGTCCAGGCCCACCCACGCCGTGTCGACCTGATCGCCAACCTCATCCGCCTCGACGGCACCTGGCAGCAGCTTCCGTCCGACCTGCTGCGCCGCCTCGCCGCTGAAGCCCGGCGCCTTGAGGACGACCTCGGCCTCATCTCCCCCCAGCGCCCTGCCGCGCCACGTGTACCGGATGCCGCCATGCAGGCGCCCATGCTGCTCGCACAGGTCAGCGACGAGACCTCCGGCCCGCTCGCCGGCGCCCGCAGCATCATCGAGCACCTCGCCCAGCGGCTTGTCGGGCATCCGCAGGCCCACGTCCGCGAGGCCGGGCACCGCCTTGAGTGGACGGCCCGCCGCCTGCTCTCTCTCCAGCAGGACCTCACCACCACGGCCACCACCCTCAACTCTCCCCCGGGCCATGCCCCGTCCGCTCCCCCGCCGGGCTCCCCCGCTCTCTCAGCGGCAGCCAGAACGGGGCACCGTCCCATGACGTAAAGGAAGAACCTGCTTGGCCCTCAGCGACCGCCGTATCGTCCTGCGGCGCGATCCGCACTCCGGCGAAGTCCTCGCCCACGACGGCGATCCGGAGGCCCACAGCCTCCTGCAACGCACCGGCTTCGTCCACGTCATCCGCCAGCACGAGCGCTACCACCGCGCGCCCACCGGCCTCCACCAGGCCGCCGAGGACACCCTGGCCACCAAGGCCGTCACCGCTCTGCGATCGGCGGGCTACGCCGTCGAGTGCGACGAGGCGTTCGACACCGAGGAGCGCACCGCCCACTACCTGCCGCTCGGCGCCCAGGTCGCCTCCCTCGCCGACGTCCTCCGCGAAGCCACGACCACCGAAGACGCAACCGCGATCCTGACCGAGCTCACCGCGGCCCACGACGGCATCTTCGCCGCCCTTGCCGACGTCCTCAGCGCCACCGAGGACTTCTTCGACAGCCTCGGCATACAGGACGACCGGCACACAGCAGCCGTCCTACGCGGCCTGAACGATCACCACCTCGCGATCGTCGCTACCCAGATCCACCGGCTGCGTAACGAGCTCGCGGACCGGCACGAGGCCCACCCCGCGCGCCAGCCCTGCCCGAGCGAAGTCTCGGCCCACGAGCGCGAAGCATCCGCCCACTGCCCCTGCCCGACCATCACCCTGCCGCCCCGGCTGCCCGCCCCGCCCCCGGCCCGGCGCCTTTGACCCACGCCACAAGGACCCCCATGCACAACGCCGATCCCAGTGACCTCGAATCCTTCGCCACCGTCCTCGCCGGCGAACTGCCCGGCCGGTGGACCAGCCAGTACCACCCCGACCACGGCGACACCGACTACGACCACCTCGCCTCCGAGGTGTGGGACATGGACCAGACCGCCCACGCCATCGCCACCCACGGCGTCTCCCACTGCGCGGTCCTCACCCGCACCGACGATGGCGCCCGCCTGTTCGTCATCGACCACCTCGGCCAGGCCGAAGGCTTCCTCGTCACCGCCATGGCCCCCGCCGGCCTGCCGGCCACCGCGTACACGGGAGTCCGCGAGCCCGACGGGCTCGCCGTCCCCGCCGACCCCTTCCACGCCGCCGAGGCCGTCACGCTCCACCTGCTCCCCCGCTACGCCGACGCCGCCGCCCACGCCCGCCGCAACGCCGCTGCCCTCGCCTCGCCCCTGCCCGACCAGATCGAACTCACCTGGGCTGAGGACGCCCTGACCACCCCGGTCCCCGAGTCGGCTCCGCTCACCACGCTGCTCGCCGAGCACGGCCTCTTCTACGACAAGGACAAGGACCTCCTCGTCCTGCCTGGAGACGACACCGCCGTACAGGCGCAGGCCGTCCGGGCCGTCGGCGCGCGGCTGGCCGAACTCGGCGTCGGCATCGGCATGCGACACCCCGCCCGCCCCGCGCTCGCAACGGCCCGCCCGCTGCCCGCCCGCACAGCACCGTCCGCTACCCGCAGCCGATGAACGACCCTGCGGCAGAGCCCGAGTTCCTCCTCCCCAACTACGTCACCATCACGCGCGACCCGCGGACCCAGCTGGTCCTCGCGATCGGCGGAAACCAGCGCGCGGCCGGCATCCTGCAGACCACCGGCGGCTTCACTCACCACCCGGGCCCCAGCATCCACTACCACCGGCAGCCGGTCACGATGCCCGTCGAACGACAGCGCCTCGGGGCAACGGCCGCCTCCTACGCACTTCTTGCCGCCGGGTACAGCGTCTACCTCGCACCCGACCTCAACGTCCTCGCCACCCCGGACGGGGACCGCGAGGCCGCGTACCGGTATCTCACCCGGCTGACCGAGCTCGCCCGCAGCACGACCGAGACGCACGTCCTCGCCGGCGTCATGGCCGAGACCGCCGCCCCCGAGACCGGAGTGCTGCCCCGGCTCCGCGAAGTGCTCGTCGCCGTGTGGACCGCCTGGGGCGACCAGCTGCGTGAGCAGGGCGACGACCCCGAGCCGGCCGACCGTCTGATGGACATCACCAGCGTGATGTCGAACATGGCCAGGGACATCGACGACCTCCGTACGAAGGCGGCACACACCCCGCCGCCGCTCAAACCTGCCAAGTCCCCTCCGTCCTCCGCGCGCACGGCGAAGGAGACGTCGCCCCGACGCCGGTGACCGCCAACCCGCTCTTTCCCTATTCGGAGTACGCCTTGAACCTCGCCGACGAGAGCAACACCGACGTCGAGATCTACCGCAAGAGCAGCCATCCGGACCGGCTCCACATCGACAGCCGGACCGGCGCTCCCGAGGAACTGCTCGACCTCCTCGACGCTGCCGGGCTGGAGCGCCGACGAGCGGAGACCGACGGCCCCGTCTACACCTGGCACGAGACACCCGATGACCTGAGCCGGAAGGGGCAGCGACAGCTCGCCACGCGAGCGATCCTTCCGCTCCTCGTTGCCGGATACGACGTCAACATCGACCCCGACGAGCTCGACGTAACCGCCTGGGCTCAGACCATGCAGGCCCACCGCGCTGCGCAGAGGGGGGACGCGGGTCTCTCCCAGCCCCCGCCGCCACCGGCTGCCGGCCCGCCCCGCTCTCGGCGCTGACCCCGTGCCCGCGCCGGGACTCGCTCCCGCTCCCCGCCGCTTTCCTGGAGGCCCCACGCTGAACAAACGCCCCGATCCCCAAACCTACGGCACATACCAGGCCATCAACATCGCCAGCCGCCTCGAACTCCTCAATCAGTACCTCACTCAGCAGGGCCTCACGCCGCCCGACACCGTCCAGGTCCTGGAGCACACCTTCGCCCCCGAGGACGGCGTCCTCGCGCAGGTCACCGCCCTGGTCACGGCCGCGAGCCGCTTCGCCCAGGACCAGGCCACGCGCGGGCTCCTGCCACCTGAGGTGTGGCTCGCTCTCGGCCGCGCCGCCAACGAACTCCGCGACATCGGCCTCGACCTCGAAGAACACATCTACCCCCTCTCTGCCGCTGCCCGCAGCCGTTCCTCCGGTGAGGCCGCCAAGCCGCCGGCGCCCGTGCCGCTCGTCGTACGGAGGCACCGGTGACCCGCAAGCAGTACCCGACCTGGGGCGCCAGTGATCACGCCGAACAGCACTACCTCGTCGAGCCCCGGCATCTGGCCGGCGGCGGCGACATCCGGCATGTGACCGAGTTCCTGCGTGCCTCCGGCTGGACGGACCGTTCGACGACCGGCGGACCGCTCGTCTTCGATCGCTCCGATCGCCTGGTCCGCGTCGCCTACGACCCGGGCAGCCCGTCAGGCGGCTGGCAGATCCGCGGCCAGGCCACGGCCACCGAGCCTGGGTGGCAGGTCACCTTCACCCGGCAGACGCCCGTGGAGATCGTCGCCGGTTTCACCGACGCCCTCACCCGCGAGCGCTCTGCCCACGCCCCCAACCCCTGGGCCCCGCTCCAGCAGCAGAACTGGGAGACCGAGCGCTCCCAGCACTTCACCGCCGTCGGCCCCGACCGGAACACCTGGCTGCAGTTCCACCAGACCGGCGACGGCCAGGCCCACTGGTGGGCTGGAGCCCGAACCGAGCACGGCCGGACGTGGGACGCCGTCTTCTCGGCCACGACTCCGATGGACCTGATCGAGACGTTCTCCGTGTCCCTCGCCGACCCGCAGCCGGTCATGCGCCCCCGCGGTCACATCCCGGCATCGAAGTGGATCCGTACGACGTCCGTGTCCGTGCGGCCCTCGGAGCTCGGCGCCTGGCAGCAGGCCCGCATCACCGCCGCCCGCGCCGCCACCTGGGCCCGCCACTCCTGGGCCTCCGCCCGGCCCCGCACCCGCACCCCGGCCGACGCCGCGGCCCGCCCGTACGCCACGGCCGGGGGCACCGCCCGCGCCCGCCGGTAACCAGCCCTTGAAGGAGGAACACCCTGGTCACCGAGCGACAACTCCGGGCCTTCGCCCAGGACCACTACAGGTACGGGGCCGCCGTCAGCCCACGCCACCTGGCCGGCCCCGGAGATCCCCGGCACGTCACCCACGCCCTGCACGCCGCGGGCTGGAAAGCCGACTCCGACCCGCTCCACCCCACGGTCGTCATGACGAGCCCCGACCATTCTCACTGGCTCACGATCGACCCCGGCTCCCGGAGGACCTGCTGGCACATCGCCGGTCGCGGCAAGCCCAACTGGTCGATGTGGTTCAGCGGCAGCGCGCCGGTGGAGATCGTGGCCGCTGTCACCGACGCCCTCGTCCGGCCCGTCCCCCAGGAGAATGGCCCGACGATCGTCGGTCTCCTCACCGACGCGCACTGGCAGCACACCCCGGACAAGTCCGGCGACGAACAGCTGCTGTCTCCGGACGGCACCATCGTCGTCAGCCTTCACCTCTCTGACGTATCCGCCCTGCACTACTGGTCTATCAACGTCGCCGGCCATCACGACCAGTACGGTCCCCAGCAACGGCTCTGGAGCGCGAGCCTCGACGGGGACGCTCCCCCGCATCTTCTGGCAGCCCTCGCAGGCGCGCTGATCGACCCGGCCCCCGTGCTGCGCACCCGCTTCGAGGTCCCAAGCAACCAGCGCCTGGACGTGGGCGCCGAGTTCGAGATCCACGACCAGGTCGTCGCCGCGCACACCAGACGCCTGGCAGAGGCCCGCCGGCACCACCCCAAGAACCTTCCGGTCACGGGGATTCCAGCCCCGAACGCCTCCGCAGCCGCTCGTCCGGCAAGCCGCCGCTGACCCTCGCCCCTGCACTCAAGGAGCCATCCTGAACACACCGCCCGACAGACACGCCCTCCTCCTCACGCGGCTGGAGGTGTTCCTGGTGGAGAGCGAGGCGATCCTCGCCGCCTGGGACGCCTACTCCGACAAGCACACCGACGCCGCCGGCTGGCCGCACGACAAGGTGTCGTACGGCTGGCGCATGGTCCAGCGGGACTCCGAGACCTGGCGAGCGTTCCAGGAGATCCGCCACTCGACCCGCGAACTGCTCGCCACGGCCGCCGTCCAGCTCCAGCACATCAACGCCGGTGACATCGAGCCCCGATGGGCATGGCAACTGAGCGAACTCAGAGGTGCCTTGGAGCAGTTGGAAACGCTCCAGATCGAACGTGCCGAGGTCCGTGAAGCCCGGCGCACCTCACCGCCGGTGTCGCAGGAGGAGTTCGTCGACTCCGTGGCCGAGCGCAACGAGGAGGCGTGGAGCTACCTGGACACCTGGGCCACACAGGGCCGAGCCCTCCTAGACATCCACGCCGTCGCCCTCAAGGCGCCGCCGCGGATCCTGAGCGCCGCGGCGGCCCCGGCAGCAGTAGCGGCCCGCCGTCAGGTGGGGAGGCGCGGATGAGTATCAAGGTCGAGCAGGCGTTCATCTCGCCCCGGTACCTCGCCGGTCCCGGGGACCCGGCCTACGTCACCGCCGCTCTGCACGTCGGCGCCGGCTGGAGTCACGGCCATGACCCGCTCATGCCCCGAGTCGTCCTGACCAGCCCGGACCAGAAGTCGATGCTCCGTCTCGAGCCCGCGCTGAACGAGCCGTGGTGGCACCTCTCCCATCGCGACGGCCGCACCGGGTCCGTCTGGAACGCGTCCTTCGACGGCTCGACGCCCGTCGAGCTGATCGCCGCGGTCACCGACGCTCTCACCGACCCCGACTACAACGCGCGCGAGGTGGTTGCCCCGTACCAGCCGCTATGGCGGGCCGGTTGGGACTCCGTTCACAACGGGGAGTTCCGCTCGCCGGACGGACGAGTGAGGGGCGAACGCTTCAACTTCTCCGGCAGCCACAACTGGCACATCACGGCCAGCCTCGACGAGGACGACCCCGTGTGGAAAGCCCGGTTCGCCAGCGCCACACCCCGCGTCCTCGTGGCCGCGTTCATGCAGGCGCTCGCCGATCCGGAGCCGGTGCGCCGCTCCCACGAGCAGACCATCGGTCTCTCCCGCCACCGGATCACCCTGCACTGGCAGGAGCAGTCGGCCGAGAGCGTGGCCCACGCACTGCCGGAGCGGATCGAGCGTCTCGCCTCCCGCCGCTCCAGCACTCCACCCGCGGCGCCGCCGGCACTACCGCCGGCACCCCGCCGCGCCCGCTGACGATCCCCCGCCCACCGAAGCTCGCACCGTCCAAGGAACCGCCGCTTGTCCCCCGCCCCCTCCTCCAACTCCGACGGCTACGACATAGCCCTGAAGGTACTCCTCGGCGCCCTCGCCATCTGCCTTCCCTTCGCCTCGATCGCCTGGCTGGGCGGCAACCTCACCGCCTGGGCGACCGACACCGGTCCCTGGGCGCCCTACCGGCCCGGTGACGCCCTCCTCCACCCCGAGACACTCTGGCCCAGGGCCGGAGAAACGTCCCTGCTCATCACCGCCCGCATCGTCCCCGCCCTTGTGACGCTGCTCCTCGCCGCCGGCGCCGGAGCCCTGTGGCTCCGGTACAAGAACCGGACCGGCAGCCGGAAGAAGAAGGTCACCGGGATGGCCACAGCCCGCGACATCGAGCCGCTGCTCGCCAAGGCCATCGAGGCCAAGGCCCGCTCCCTGCGCCCGAGCCTGAAGCACGCCAAACACATCGAGCCGCGCGACGCCGGCGTCCTCCTCGGCAACCTCCAGGGCACGAAGCACGAGGTCCGTATGGGTTTCGAGGACGTCGCCGTCGCGATCATGGCCCCGCGGTCCGGCAAGACAACGTCCCTCGCCATCCCCTCCATCCTCGCCGCGCCGGGGCCGGTGCTGCTGACCTCGAACAAGGCCGCCGGCGACGCCTTCACCGCCTGCCTCGATGCACGCGAGCGGGTGGGCCGGGTGTGGTCGATGGACCCACAGCAGATCGCGCACGCCGAGCGGACGATGTGGTGGAACCCGCTCGCCGACGCCAAGTCCCTCGACGGGGCAGGCAGGTTGGCCGGCCACTTCCTCGCCGCAAGCGTGGACGCCAGCCAGCAGGGCGACTTCTGGTCCAAGGCCGGCAGCAACATCCTCGCCCAGCTGTTCCTGGCCGCGGCGCTCGACGAACGGCCCATCACCGACGTGATGCAGTGGCTCGCCTTCCCCGCCGACCGCACCCCGCTCGACATCCTGCGCGACCACAAGTTCACCGCCGTCGCCTCCCAGCTCAAGGGCACCGTCGAAGGCCCGCCCGAGACACGCGACGGCATCTACGAGACCGCCCGCCAATACGCCGCCGCCCTGCTCAACAGCGAGATCGCCGCCTGGGTCACCCCGCAGCACGGCGTCGCGGAGTTCCGCCCGGCCGAGTTCGTCACGTCCACGGACACCTTGTTCCTGCTGTCGAAGGACGGCGGAGGCGGCGCCTCCGCACTGATCGCGGCGTACGCGGACGGCGTGATGCGGGCCGCGACCGCTCAGGCCGAACGAGCCGGTGGCCGGCTCGACCCGCCGATGCTCGCGATCCTCGATGAGGCCGCCAACGTCTGCAAAATCTCGGACTTGCCCGACCTGTACTCCCACCTCGGCAGCCGTGGGATCATCCCGATCACCATCCTGCAGTCCTACCGGCAAGGCCAGAAGGTCTGGGGCGACGCCGGCATGGACGCCATGTGGTCCGCGGCCACCGTCAAGGTCATCGGCTCCGGCATCGACGACCCCGACTTCGCCGACAAACTCTCCCGGATGATCGGCGACCACGACGTCGAGACGACCTCGACGTCCATCTCCGACTCCGGCAAGTCGACCTCGATCAGCATGCGGCAGGAGCGGATCCTGCCCGCCGACGCGATCCGGGCCCTGGCCAAGGGCTCCGCCCTGTGCCTGGCCACCGGAATGCGAGTCGCGATGCTCGACCTGCGCCCCTGGTACACCGAGCCCGGCGCCGACGAGCTCGCCGCCGCCTCCGCCCGCGCCTCGAAGGCGATCACCGCACGCGCCATCGCCAAACAGACTCCGCCGCAGGAGCAGTTCGGCCAGGCCGCGTAGCCACGTACCACGCACTGCTCATCCTCAAGGAGGTCATCGATTGTCCGGACAGCCTCTGCCGTCTCTGGACCTGGATCCGTCTACGCACAGCCTGCTGAACCTGGATCCATCTACGCACAGCCTGCTGAACCTGCTCGCGAAGGCGTGGAACACCACGCCCAACGCCGCCGTCCGCCAGCTCCTCGTCCTGTTCGCCGAGAACGCGCCAACCGCCGCGGAGACGGATACGAGCAGCCAGATCCGAGTGCACGCGATCTACGCTGCCACCCGCATCAACGCGATCTACGACACCAGCGCCCAGTCCGTCACCATCCCCGCAGGAAACCCCGGCGCCGGAAGGTACAAGTCTCCGAGCGGAGCGTCCAGCGCGGTCATCGCAGCCCTGCGTCCCACCGTCAACCCAATCCGCACCGGTTGGGACTTCTGGCGGATCAGCGCCTCCGGGCAGCACCTCCGCACCATCCGGCCCCCGTCTGCCACCGTCCTTGCCCCACGTGCCCTGCCTCAGCCGACGCCGCCGACGGCTCAAGCGGCGCACCGCCGCTGATTTCAGCTTTTCCGGAGACCACTGTGCAGATGATCGACCTCGCCGAGCAGACCCGGCTCCTCGGCCAGACACCCCGCCGGCTGGAAGAGCTACGCGCAGAAATCGAAGCCATTCGGACGGGCGAAATCCGGCGGCCCGTGCGAGAGATCGCGCCGCTCAGCATCCGTGCCCACGGTCTGACGATCCAGTGTCTCCAGCAGCTCGACATCCTCTCCACCAATCAGTACGCCGTCATGAAGGGAGGAGAGGAGAGCCTCGCCCGCCTGGCCGAAGCCACGCTGCGTATCTCGATCGCTTCTTCCTTGTGCGCGTTCGGCATCACCGGGCGCACCGACGCCCTGCTGTACGAGGACAGCGACGAGACGCCGGAGACGAGCCGAGGGCACCTCGCCAAGGCGGTAACGAATCTCGGCACCGCCACCGGCACGTACCGGGTGCTCGCACAGAACCTCTCGCGGCGCCTGGCCTCCACCGCAGCGCGGGCCGAGGACCAGCCCCGCATCGACCGCGCCCTCGCCAACCACGGTGCGACCGCCACGAAGCCGCCCAGCGTGCCCGCGGCGGCATCCAGCCGGCCTCGCTCCCGCTAACCCCTCTCAGACAAGGAGCCCTCCATCTCGCTTGCCGATACCTCCGCCCACGTGCAGCATCTCCGCTCGTTCGCCTCTCAGTTCACCGCCCTGAGCAGCCAGGTGAAAGAGCTCGCCTGGACTCCTGGAAGTGACCTTCTCGCCAAGATCACCCCTCTACTTCAGACCTCCACGCAGCTGACAGTAGACGTGGTCGGCGAACTGACCGCCCTCGACGGCAGCCCCTACGTCGCTGTGCCAGGAAGCCGCCCAGCCCTGGACGCGCTCGCTGGAGCCGTCGGCGCAGCGTCTTCCGCATCCGCCGATCTAGCGGCGGCTGTCGCCTCCAACCCCTTGCACGGCACGGGATTCCCCGGCCCTCCGGAGGACGCGGATGCCGTCCGTGAAGCCCGGCACGCACACGCGCTGCCCCTCATCACGGAACACCTGGCCGCCGCGGTCCAAGGCTTCGATCTCGCCGCGACCTGCTGCGCCTACGTCGCCACCGGCATCACGAATGACCTGGAACGGGCCGCCGCAGCCGAGAAACTGCCGAAGCTGAATGACGGGCAGCACAGGGCACTTGAGGCGCTCGCCCACGGCGAAGGGCGACGCACTGAGAGCGGTCGGATGGGAGCCATCAGAATCCGGACCGCCGATGGGTCACTCATCCACGCTGCCACCTTCGCCTTCTTCGAAAAGCACGACCTCGTGCGGATCGAGACCAAGCACTCGCTCTACCGGGGCCAGACCGTCACGATCACGAGCCGCGCTCGTCGCCTCCTCGCCCGACACAGCCGCGCGGCCCATGGCCCCACAGCCGTTACACGGCCCCAGCCGCAACAGCGCGTAACCCAACGGTAACGGCCACCCCACGCCCCGGCCGCCGCACCGAACTGCCACCACCTCCGCCTGACCGTCCCCGTTTCCTGGAGCAGGAGCCGCTTTGACGTCCCACCACATCGTCCCGAGCGAGGAGGACCTGCACTTCCTCACCCGCTCCCTGCTGGTCTGCTTCAACAAACTCGATGACCTCAAGAGCCAGCGTGGCACGGCCGCCGAGCGCCTCCCCGACACCGTCCGCATCGGCGGCGCGCTGCACCAGACATCGCTGTACGTCGGCAAGCTGCTGGCGCAGACCGCGCTCAGCGACGCAGGAACAACAGTCGACGGTCGAGAGGCTGTCGTCGTGCTCCGCCGCCTCACCACACATACCGCCAACTCAGCGATCTGGGCGGCGGACTGCGTCTCCTCTCTCGTCCACGACGACACAATCTCTGCCGACCGCCAGCTGGAATGGACGCGTGCCCACCTGGCCAAAACGCCCGTGATGGTCCAAGACGTCAGTGCCGCCCTGCTGCGCCACGACGGCTACCTCTACGCCCAGGAACGGGCGACACGGGAGAACCTCGACACCAGCGGCCCTGCCGTCAAGGTCAGCCAAGCGCAGCGCAAGGGCCTCGCCTCGCTCGCCCGCGGCGACGCAGTCGTCCGCGGATCCACAGCCGGCACCCGGGAAGTCGCCACGCCTCTGGCCGCGCACATGAGGGCCACAACCATCGACGCGCTCGCCGACAAGAAGCTGATCACCCTCACCCCGCTCGCCCAGCAAGACCGGTACGGCGTCCGGCTCACCTCCGACGGCGTCCAGGCCCTTCTCTCAGCACGGCCGGCACAACACAGCCACCCTGCTTCGGTCACACCCGCACCCACCACGGCGAAGAGCGCCGTGCGGTCGGCGGGCGCGGCGCGGCGGTGACCGCCTTGTCCGACGAACGAGTTGTCCAGCGTCCCGCCCCGCCGAACTGGAACGCGACCTCGCCGCCCTGCTCACGCTGACCGCTCCGCACCCCTCGGCTTCCGACGTCCCGAGACGAGACGCTCCAGCCCCTCCGCGCCCGCCCGGCACGTCGGCGCCTGGCCGACACCCGCCGCCGCTGAACCAGCCCATCCGCGCCAAAGGGCGGGCACCCGGGGTGCTCGCGCCCCCCTGCGGCAGCACCTCCCGCCCTTCCCAATCCCCTTGGAGATCTCCTTGCGATTCCCCCGTGCCGCCCTGTGCGCGGCCGCCCTGGCAACCCTCGCCGTTCCGGCAACCGCCTCCGCTGCCTCGGCCGCGACCACCGCGCCCGCCGCCCTCCCGCTGGTGCGGGACTGCGACCGGCCCGGACCGTGGACGATCAGCACAAGCGCCGTCAACATCCGCTCCCGCGCCACCACCAGCTCCACCATCGTCGGTGTCCTCTACCGCAGCCACCGGTTCACCGTGCACTACTCCAGCGGCAGTTGGCGCTACATCACGGATCTCACGACCGGCAAGAAGGGCTGGGTCTCGGGCACCTACGTATACCGCGAGGCATACATGTGCCTCGACTGATACCCGCGGCCGTGACGCTGCCCCCGTAACCAGCGTCCCCGGTCACCCCAGCCACCCGCCGGCCCCTCCCACCTGCGCGAGAGGGGTCGGCGCCACCGAGGTCCTGTAAAGCTCCACCGCGCACAGGCCCGCCTCCATCAGCAGCCGCTAAACGCGCCGCGCCGCTGACATCAGTACCGCCTCACCATTTCTCGTCGGCCCGCGCCCATCGTCGACTCCCCCTCTACCGCGCACAAGGAAGTCTCATTTCCCCCGAGCCCCAGTTCCGCATCATTTCCCTCGGCGCCGGCATTCAGTCCAGCACCCTGCTCGCACTGTCAGCCGATGGCACCCTCCCGAAGGTCGACTACGCGATCTTCGCCGATACCGGATGGGAACCCGAAGCTGTCTATACACACCTCGACCGCCTCGACCGCGAGATAGCCAAGCCCGCCGGAATCCCAATTCTCCGGGTCACCTCCGGGAACATCAGAAATGACGCCCTGGACCCGGACCATCGGTTCGCGTCCATGCCGCTCTTCATCCTCAACAAGGACGGCCGACCTGGGATGACTCGGCGTCAATGCACCGGGGAGTACAAGGTAAAGCCGATCAAGAAGAAGGTCCGGGACCTTCTTGGATATCCATATCCGACCCGCGTCCCGAAGGGCGTTTTCACCGAGCAGTGGATCGGCATATCCACCGACGAATTTCACCGCGCCAAGGACGCCGACGTCAAGTACATGCGCAACCTGCACCCACTGATCGGCATGGGCTGGTCGCGCGCCGACTGTATCCACTATCTGACGTCCCTCGGCCTGTCCGACACTCCGAAATCGAGCTGCCTCGGCTGCCCCTTCCATGGAAATGCGCAGTGGCGGAATATTCGCGACCATTCCCCCACCGAGTGGGCAGACGTCGTCGCCTTCGACGCGGCGATCCGGAAGGGGAACGCCCGCGCCAACGCCAGCGGCAACAAGCTGCTGGGCGAGGCGTTCCTGCACCGCTCGCGGGTCCCGCTCGATCAGGCCCCGATCGACCACGTCACCGCGGCCGAGTGGGCCGCCCGCCAGCAGAACCTCTCCGACACAGACGAGCTGGAGCAGGGCATCGTGGATGGCTGCTCCCCGTGGGCGTGCCGGGGTGAAGTGGAGGCGGTGCAGGACGACTTCGGGCTCACTGCGTGAAGGGGCTGGTTCTAGACCTGTTCGCGGGCCCGGGCGGCTGGAGCGTTCCCCTGCACCGCTTCGGGATCCGGGACATCGGCCTGGAGTGGGACGAATGGGCCTGCAAGACACGAGCGGCGGCCGGCCTGCTGACCGTCCGCACGGATGTCGCCATGTATCCGGCCTGGATCTTCGCCGGCCGGACGCGCGGGTTCATCGCCTCCCCGCCCTGCCAGGCGTGGTCCATGGCGGGCAAGCGCCTCGGCCTGGTCGACCAGCCGCTCGTCCACCAGGCGGTCGCCGACCTCGCCGTCGGCCTGGACAGCCGCGAAAAGCTCCTGGCCGCCTGCCGGGACGAGCGGTCTCTCCTCGCGGCCGAGCCGATGCGCTACCTCCACGCCCTGAACTCCGTCGGCGAACCGGACTGGGTGGCGATGGAAGAGGTCCCCGACGTACTCCCTCTCTGGAAGCAGTACGCGGCGATCCTGCGGTCCTGGGGCTTTTCGGTGTGGACCGGCATCCTCAACGCGGCCGACTACGGCGTACCCCAGACGCGCCGCCGGGCGATCCTCCTCGCATCCCGCCTCCGTACGGCCGAGCCTCCAGCGCCGACGCACGCCCGCGTCGCCGAGCCCGAGAGCCTGTTCGGGCCGGGCCGCGCGAGGTGGGTGTCCATGGCCGAGGCGCTCGGCTGGGGCGCGACCGACCGCCCCGTGCCTACGGTCTGCGCCGGCGGCGGGCCCGGAGGCGGGCCCGAGCCGTTTCCGTCCGGTGCCCGCAAGACGCTGACCGACGCCCGCGAGCGCGGCACCTGGGCGGCCCCGCCGGCGGCCGAGGACATCGTCCTCAAGCCGCAGGCCCGCGGGGCGGGCTGGACCGCCCGGCACGGTACGCGCGGCGACAGCCCTGCCTCCGGACCGGCTCCGACGTGCACAAGTAAATCCACGCACTGGACCTGGGCCCTGCGCAGCAACAACCAGGCGAACGCCACCATCCGAGGTGTCGACGAGCCGGCAGGCACCCTGTTCTTCGGGCACCGCGCGAACGAGTGCACCTGGGTCGCCCGCCCAGCCGACGCCGTTCAGGAGCAAGAGTTCCCTCCGCCGACGCCGATCCGGATCACCGCCGCCGAGGCCGGCATCCTACAGACCTTCCCCGCCGACCACCCCTGGCAGGGCACCAAGGGCCAGCAGTTCTCTCAGATCGGCAACGCGGTCCCGCCACGGCTCGCCGCTCATCTCCTTGCCCCGCACCTCGACCGCGCCTTCATCCCCGACGACTTCACCCTGGCCGCCTGATGCCCCATGGTCCCGACCCTTCCGACGAGGGCCTGCCGTACGAGCCTGCCGAACGTGAACCGGTGCACTACGCCGAACAGGCGCTGCTCGGCGCCCTCCTCCTCAAGCCGGAACTCCTCCCCCATGCCGCCGGGCTGGACAACGACGCCTTCTCCAACCCCGCGCATGGAGCCCTCTTCACCGCCATGAGCACCGTGCGGAGGCCGGAGCACCCGAGCCCGCAGGCCGGCCTGGACTGGCTGCGAGCCGTCTTGGGGGAAGCCCGCCAGGAGGCGCCGGCTCTGACAGCCGCCTACCTCCATCTGCTGATCTCCGCCTGTCCTCGCTCCGAACATGCGGGAGCGTACGCAGCGATGGTGCGTAGCGAGCACGCCCGGCGGTCCATCCGACTTCATGCCGACACGCTCGCCATGGCCGCCCAGGACGTCACGGTGCCCGACCGCCCCGCGCACGTCCTCGCCGCGGTCGACGAGCTCGCTCAGCAGCTCGACGCACTCTCCCGGGACTTCCCAGCCCACCCCGGTTCGCTGCCCCGTACCCCCACGCCGCCGACGCCACCGTGTCCCCAGGACGACGAAGCCGAGGACCAGGAGCGGATGCTGCTCGCAAGCGCCGTGTCCGGGCCGGCAGCCGTGAAGAACATGCGCTGGCTCGTCGGCGAGGACTTCACCCTCCCCCTGCACGCCGGGCTGTGGCAGTGCGTGTCGGCGCTCGGTCACCGCGGTGATCCGGTGGACCCGATTACGGTCCTGTGGGAGGCCCAACACCGGGGGATCCTCGCCGCCGGCATCACGCCGCCCGATGTGATCGCCTTGTTGTCGACCGCCGCTCTTCCTCCGGAGCACTGGGGCAACCAGGTCATCGAGCGCGCGCTGCTTGCCCGTGCCTCGCACACCGCCAGCCGGATCACTGCCTACACCGATGACCCGGTGAACACCGTTCACCAGCTGATCACAGGCGGACGCAGGGCCTTGGCCGATCTCACCGCTGTCCGTCGCCGCTGGCAGCAAGCCACCCGCACGGCCGCTTCTCCGCCGACCAGGCCGGACACGTTCACCGCCTCACGTGCCGGCCCTGCGCGTAGCCGCGTCCCCTCGGTGTCGCAGGCGCTATCGCCCACCGCCCCTCGTCTGCGCGCCGCCGGCCGAACCCCGTAACCCGAAGGATCCCCCGATGTACGCCCCCGCTGATGCCCACATCCGCTTCGCCCTCCACCCGGAGCACCAACCCGCCGTCACTGCCACGACGTCCGGGCCGACGAGCGACGCCGCCCGCTCCCATCTGCACGACCTCGGTTTCCGCAGCACCGGCCCGACCACGATGGTCCTGGCCCGCATCGACCGGGAAGAGCCCTACTACACCGCCAAGGCGGCCGAACTGCTCCAGCAGCTCGGCTTCACCACCGAGATCGCCCCAGTCCTCCCGGAGGAGATCGCCACGGAGTGGACCTGGGGGAACTACCCCATGCCCTGGTGCGACCGCGAAGAAATCCGCGAGGTGAGCGCCGAGGCTCAGCGCATCCACGACGACATCGCCGAAGGCCGCCTGATCATCCACCTGCACGCCGTCGACGGCCACACCACCGTCGCCGTCGGCAGCTACACGACAGGCGTGCGCCGGCACGTCCACCTCCACGGTGAGAACCACCTCCGGCAGATCTCCACCTCGTACGCCGGCGAAGCCGAGGCCGTCGCCGAGTTCCACCGCCTCTACTCCGTCGCCGTCCGCCCCGGCCCCGCCCCGCTCACCGACCTCGAACAGACCGTCCGCCACCTCCTCGCGGGCAAGCCCCCGACCACCGCCAAGCACGTCCCCGCGCCTACGGCCGAGCCGCCGGTCGCGGAACCCGGCGAACACGAGGCTTTCCTCGCGGCCCTGTTCGACGAGGAGCGCCAGTGGGAGAAGTACCGCCCCTTCGACGAGACGACCATCGCCTCCCACGAATCCCTCACCGCACGGGCCGAGTTCGACCACGAAGCCCGGCACCACACCGACGTCGCCTGGACGATCGCCGAGTACGACGGCCCGGTCGGCGAACGCCTCTGGCACGCCACCATTACCGCCGGCACCCCCGTCGCCCTGATCCACACGATCCTGCAGCACCTCGACATCCCGCCCCTCGCAGCCGCCGGGGAACCGCACGACGTCCTACGAGACGCCGGATGGCACCCGGCAAGCCACCCCGCCCGCACCACCTGGACGGCCGCAGCCGGCGCCATCACCTTCGAGCACACCCCGCACTCCACGACCGATCGCTGGACCCTGTACGGCGGGGACAACCTCGACCGCGCAGCATGGACGATCCGCCTGTCCGCCGCCGCGGGCGGAGACCTCCTCGCCGAACTCGCCTCCACCGCCACGACCCTCGTCGCAGCCCCCGCACCCGCCCCCGCGCAGCAGCCGGCACCCGCACCTCGGCTTCCGCCAGCCGTATCGCGACCGCGGGCTCCGCGCCGGTGACGGGCCCACCGCGGCTGCTCGGCACGCGAGTGCTCCACGAGGGCAACAAACCGCTGACCTGCCGCGATGCCCCGCCAAGACGGCTGAATCCTGCCGACCCGCTAGCTTTCGACAGGCCGGGAAGTTAGATTACGAGCGAGCGTAAAACTTGACGCACCCCAAATAGGCGGCAAGTTATACGCCCGAATTAGCCCGTGCCAATTAGCAGTGAGCATTACACCAATGTTGGCACGGGAACAGATTAACAATGTTGCCGCAGCGCAGATTAGTAATTGCGTCGCGACAAAAGATTAGGCCGACGCGGACGAGAGATCCGCGCCGGCCCACCCGAACGGCCGTCCGGGGCCGGTGCCTACGGCCCCGGACGGTCTACTTCGCCAGGGTGTTCAGCAGCGTTACACCGCTGACCAGGAGGGACGCCACATGTGCCGCGATGGCACCGATGGCTCCCGCAATCAGAAGCCCCTTAGAGGGACTACCTCCTGACGAACGCTCAGGTTCCTGCCCCGACGAACCGCACATGCAGTTCACCTCCCGTTAGGGGCACGCCGGTTGCGTGCTCCGGGCAGGACGGCTCGGAGTGCCGACCCGCCCCGTACCGAGCACGAGCCGAGGAACCCCCTAAAGAACGGGCGCAGGAGCCCCAACAATAGCCGCTCTTGAACCCGCCGCGCGACCCCCTCTAAGACTTCCGTGGTCTAGGCTGCCGCCTATTCCAATTCCGATATGTATTGCAGTCGGACGCTCCCAGGCAGGGATGCGCTCCCACCACCCGAGCACCAGTCAAGGAACTTCTCCGTCCCGCCCCACGGGCGCACACGGTCCGCTACCTTGTAGCCGCATGACGATGTTGATCATCGGTGGCAGCGGCTTCCTCGGAACCGAACTGCTGCGCCAAGCGAGTTCCGCAGGCCGCGTCACGGCCGCGACATTCAACTCCCGCGCCACCGCGACCGACGGGGTCACGTGGCATCACCTCGACCTGCGCGACGCCCGCCAGATCGATACGCTCATCGACGCCGTGGCACCGAGCGTCGTGATCAACGCCAGCAGCGGCGACGCCGATTGGTCCGTAACCGCCGACAGCTCCTTCCGGCTCACCACGGCAACGGCGAGGCGGGGTATCCGCCTGGTGCACGTCTCCACCGACGCAGTCTTCTCCGGCGCCGACGTGCACTACGACGAGACGGCACTCCCGGATCCAGTCACTCCCTACGGAGCCGCGAAAGCTGCCGCCGAGACCGCCGTACGCCTCCTCCATCCCGCCTCGGTCGTCGCCCGCACCTCTCTGATCATCGGCGACGGTGGGTCCACGCACGAACGCATCGTCCACGAACTCGTGGCCGGGGCACGGGAAGGAGCGCTGTTCTCGGACGACGTCCGCTGCCCCGTCCACGTCACGGACCTGGCAGCCGCTCTCTGGGAACTCGCTGTCTCCGACGCCGTCGGCGTCTTCCACCTGGCCGGCCCCGACGCCGTCAGCCGCTACGCCCTCGGCGCGCTCATCGCCCGACGGGACGGACTCGATCCCGCCCTTCTCCTCGCCGGCCGCCGGGCAGACAGCCACCTGCCTGGGGCCCTCGACGTACGCCTCGACAGCCGCGCCACTCAGCGTCGGCTGAACACCCGGCTCCGCGGAGTACAAGAGTTCTTGTGCGACACGTGAGGCGAGCGGGGAGCCATTCCCAGCCCAATGACCTGCTGCTGGTCGAGCACCGTGGTACGTGCCCGACGTACGCCTCCAATGACTTCGCCGTAGGAGCGCGAGCGTTGCAGAATCGCCTCGGCTACACATCGGCAGACCCGTCAGCGAGGCAGCATCGTGTTCTCTCTCTTCCACCGACGCAAGGGCGGTGCCCCCGAGCTCGGTGCTACGACCCCGGGCGAAAGAGGTCCGTTCGGCGTCTCCCCTCATCCCGAGGACATCGGCCGCACGAAGCCTGATCGGCCAGCGCTGGACCGGTGGATGAAGGATGCCAACGCGTCTCGTCATCCGCTCGGGGATCTGTTGGATGCCGAAGACGCCGAGCTGTGGCTCGGTGTCCTTGACCAGATGCTGGTCGACATCGACGCGATCGCCGGCGAGGACCGCCGTTGGAAGGACAAGCGCGCGGAGTTCGCGAAGCTGACCTCGATGTCCCTCCTGCTAGACATGCGGGCAGAGTTCACCGTCGCGCTCGCCCTTGCCAGGAAAGACATCTCGTACCAGCTCGGGGACACGGCGGTGCGCAACCCCGACTTCCTCGTAAGGGACGTGGACGGCACCATCGTCGCTGGCCTGGAGGTGACGACGGCAGCCCCGCTGGGGATGACGCACCTCGCAGAGCGCGTGGAGCACGAACTCCAGAAAGCGGAGCTCGCAGAGGTGGCCGTCCACCTCACGTTCAGCCACTACCTGACGAGGCTCAAGGCGGATGTCCAGGACGCGGTCATCCGCGCCCTGCTCGACTGTGCCCCCACCGTCGTCGCGGGCGGCATCACGGACCCGGTGGTCGTCGAATGCGACGACGCCCGGGTCAACGCGGGGCAGTTGACCGTCACCGTGCGCGTCGAGACCAGCAAGGATCCGCTGAACTGGGAAGTCGGTAGCGCGGAGCTCGCTGGGCCCATGGCATCGGCCGTTTACGCCGCGCTCAACGCCGGCGTCGAGCCACGGAAGGCCGAACAAGGTCGCTCGCTCACGCCTGTCCCCGTGCTCCTGGCTGTCGACCTATCGCGCTACGGAGCCGCATGGATGCGATCGGGTTGGATCTGGGCCCAAACGCTTGCGGCCTCCGAGTACTTCACGTCCGACTATCCCTTCGCCGGCGTTGCGGTCTTCGGCCAGAGCCTCGTGACTCCCGACGTGGTAGACATCGGCGTGGCGATCAGTGCCCACATCGCCCCAGCAGCCCGCCGGCAGTTGGAAAGCCTCTGCGAGAGGCTCGGTTGGGCACACTACTGCCCCTCCCCACCGGAGAGTGCCCGGCCGGGCTCGGTCGACGGCTGACTGCGTCCGGTGCTCCGTTCCGGCCGGATGGTCAGAAGTACCGTGCCCTGGTGGGCCATCCGGCGGATGCCCCACGCCCCTCAGTGCAGGGGAACTACCGCAGGGCCCGTCGACCGAGCGCCAGGAGCCCGATCCACAGCGCCCCGCTCGCACCGAACAACGACACCCAGGTGTCGGCCGGCACGTCGAAGCCGCCGAGAAGCGCTCCGAGGCTCACCACCCCGGACAGCCCCGTCAACGCTCCGGTCAGGCCCTGGCCAATACGCAGCCAACGGGGTGGCCGGGATGTCGTCGAGGCAGCGGATTCGAAGGTGGGCATGGGAGTCCTCCCGTTCGTACTGAACCTGGGCTGCTCGTCGGCTTCGTTGAGCAGCACGACCAAGCTACGGTCGGGAGGCCGCATCGCGGCAGATACACGAATTGGCTCGAATACCAAGGGGGTGGCGGCAGTGGAAGCCACCGGCTGTGACCGAATCGAGTCGGCGCCAGGTTGCGAGGACGGTCATGTGCACGTCCATGGTGTCGGGCGGCGCAAGGAGTGGTCCGTGACGATTGGGTTCCGGCAGGGCGACGGCCATCTCCCCCATGCTGCCTTCCTCCGCATCTCCCCCTCGGTAGCACGGTCTCGGCTCATCCTTGAGGAGTCCGTTATCAAGGGGGTCGACTGGGGACGTGCCCTCGCCGTCGGCTACGCCCAGTACCTTCTCTGCTCGGACGTCGCCCGAACCGTCGACGGGATCGGGTGCGCGCGTCCGGAAGGCGGCAACGACGGCTTCTCCGGCCTCGTCGCTGACCTCTACCGCGGCAGCATCGCGGCACAACTGCCGCCCAGGCAGGTCCTCATGCGTATTCTCCAGCGCGGGCCGGACAGCGTGAACGACCTCATCAAGGAAGCTCGAGATCGCGGCCTGCTCGAGCCCCATGAGCCACGCCTCGTCTTCCGTCCCCAGCCACCGCCGTCGCCGCTCCAGCACCATCCGCGGACTCTGCCGGCCGACGCGAGACCGACGTGGCAGATGAGTGCGTGCACCGAGGGCGCTGTGCTGTTCGACCTACCCGGAGCGCAGGACTTCGTCTTTCACGTGGGCGTCCGCTTCTGCAGGGCAGACGAGAAAGGCATCCCTCCCCGATACCTCTGCGGTCCGGCGGCCGGCAACGGTCCGGCTGGTGTGTTCCCCCAGGCCCTGGAAGTTCGTCCTGCGACCTGGCACTCCGGGGGCACCACGGTGAACCTGACCGCCAAAGCCATCCTGGCGTTGCCTTTCAACCTGGCTCTGGCACTCGGCCCCGAGCTTCAGATCGGTCATCTGCCGACGGCTATGTCCACGGCCCTCACCGGCAACCATCCACGCCGAAGCCCTCAACATCTCCAGGACGTCGCCAGCGTGCACCGCTTCGCCCTCCACCAGGGTTCCAAGCCCCATGACCTGGTCGCTCAGGTCTGGCGGGTAGAACTCCGGACCGCAGTGGAGTGGGCGCGGAGAGCGCGGAGGGCCGGTTTTCTGGACACCCGCGCCAACGAACTCAAGGCGCTCAATCTCCCGAGGCGGCCCGGGAGGCCCGGCGGCCGGCGCTCGCAGCCCCGATCCTGAAGACCGACACCACCCCTCTCAGTCGGAACGGGCGGGAGGCTTCCGATGGCGACCGGTCAGCTTCGGCAGCCTGGCCTCTGACGCACTGTGCCGTGTCGCGCTGACCCGACGGGCTGACCGGTTCGGCTGCGCGAAGTGATCGCCTCGGGTCAGGATGGACGGCCGGGGCGTTCGTCCGAGCGCACCTAAACACGATGCGAGGGGGATTGGTGGAGAGGTTCGTTCCGCGGTTTCAGGGTCGTCCGTGGACGAGCGGGATGCCGGTGCTGCACGTCTACGTGCTGCCCCGCCCGGGGGTCGATGACGAGCTGCTGTCGCTCGCACGGTCCTGCGTGCCGCTGATGGAGGAGTACCCGATCGACCCTCAGCTCCCAGGCACCAGTCATGACGCGGGGCTGCTGCACCTGACGGTGGAGATGCTGGCGGACGCCCCGGCCACCGACTACGACGAGCCAGCGCTCCAACAGCTCGTCGACGCCCTGAAGGCGGAGCTCACCGACATCGCACCGTTCACGACCGAGGTAGGGCCCCCTCTGGCGAATGTCGCAGGTGCCGTCCTCGACGTGTGGCCGGAGGTGGACGCCGAAGTGGTGCGGGAGGCCACCCGGACGGCGATCCGGAAGGCGCGGGGCGAGGCCGCACTCCAGCACTCGGGCGGTCGGCTTCACATCTCGCTCGGCTACGCCGACGGCACCGGCTCCTCCGACCGGCTCAACTCGCGCCTGCGGAACGAGATCACGCCGAGGCGAGCACCGCTGCTTGTGGACCGCGTACACCTGCTCGCCGTGACCTGGACGGAGGACGAAGGCAGCAGCGGATGGCGCATGTCGTGGGACTCGGTCGCCGAGATCCCCCTGGGCGGTTCTCCCCAATGACGGTCGGATGGACCGTGCTCCTCGCCATCGCTGTCCCAACCGTCAGCCTGATCGCCTGGGGCGTGATCCGGGGGGCAGCACGGTCCGCGCGGGAGCAGGTCCGCCGCGACCTGATCGCCCTCGGCCAGAACCGTGCCGTCGTCGAGACGCTGGCGCTCAAGACCGGCGAGGCAGCCGTCGCCTTCGCAGCGCCCGGCGCCGACGGCCGCGAGCACATGATCGGCTGGCTGTGGTGGCGCGCGGAACTCGCTCCCGACGACACGGTCCGGCACACCATGGGATGGGCACTGACGTACCGACGAGCACGCCGGGCCGCCGGCCTGCCCATGACCATGAAGGCGCGCGACCCCGAGTTCATCATCACCCGGGCGGCCGAGAGTCCGGACGCGCGCCGAAGAGAAGTCGACGGCACGGTGGTCTCGTAGCCGCCTACCCGGAGATGAATTCACGTTCGATGCCGCGGCTAGCCCACTACCCCCACGCAATCGGGAAGGCCGGAACTCGACTCCGCTGCGTGGAATGGATGCGGCAGGCTCGCACCCAAGAGCCAGCACGAAGATGAGGGAGAGAAGCATGAGCACCGTTGTCGATCGGCTCCGCGAGTGGCAGACGGCCGGCGGGCCGGACTTGTGGTCCGGAGCGTGGGACCGAGCAATCGGTGTGGTGGAGGGGCCACTTGCCGGGTACCGCATCATGCTCGACGGGGTCGTCATCGCCGAAGGAGCCGCCGGCCTCGCCACCGCGCTCTACATCCTGTCCGCAGAGCATGGCGTTGACCCGGGCCAGGTCACCGACGAGCAGGTCCAAGCGCTGTACGGCGGCGACATGACGGGAGACGAGCGTCAGGCGGCCTGGGAACAGCGCCTTGAAGCGCTCGGTCACGACCTGGCCGACACCAGCGACCCAGTGGTCAGCATGTGGAAGGTCATCTCTCGTAACCACCGAACCCCCGAAGGCAACTACGACGACACCTTCGACTCCTCCATGACCCGTTGGGGCCCCGGCTACACCA
The DNA here is from genome assembly GCF_053607625.1 of Streptomyces sp. NPDC055103. Lineage (NCBI taxonomy): Bacteria > Bacillati > Actinomycetota > Actinomycetes > Kitasatosporales > Streptomycetaceae > Streptomyces > Streptomyces sp. NPDC055103. Next base: position 39,920 of record NZ_JBSGTX010000034.1, on the reverse strand, counting down.
ACGGAATGGACAGGCTCCGCTCCCGCTTCGGCGTCCGCCTCTAACTGCGGAGTGCGCACACCTGACTGATTCCGCTCGGCGTACTCGAGGAACCCTGAAGGGGATCAGGTTGGAAGGGGTCAACGCAGCTCTGATGGGGGTGCTTCAGCCGCTCACCGACTCCCCTCGCACCTGCTCCGCAGGTAAGTGCAAGGGCCCCGCGGTGATGTGGTTCGAGACCGCCCAGTCGACGGAGCGCTTCTACTCATGCGACCGACACATCGCGCGTTCGCCCAAAGCGTGGCCATGGCGAGCGCATTCGGCCTCAAGGTCGTGTGACCGACACGGGCGTGGGCGCTGACGTACCGGCGAGCGCGCCGGGCCGCCGGCCTGCTCATGCCGATGAAGGAGCGCGCGACCCCGAGTTCATCATCACGCGGGTGGCCGAGAGCCGGGACACGTCCCGAAGCGAAAGCGACGATGAGGCGGTCTCGTAGCCGACCTACTAGGAGATGGACCAGCTCACGCACAGAGGGCAGAGCACACCAGGGCCGAACCGCTCCCGCTCCCACTGGGGCGGTAGAGGAGCAGGGTCTCCCCGAGGAAGCCAGAACTCTTCCGACTCGCGCGCGTAGCACTTCGCGCAGAACGCGACCCGCTGGACCCTTACTGGTGGGCGGAGCCACCGCACAGCCGCCGACAGATGCCGCATCACTTCTTTCCGCCCTCCAGTTCCAGGGAGACGAGGAACAGCGCAGCCACGCTCGTGGCCTCGGTGATGCGGCCAGCAAGAGCAGCCGCGACGGCCTCGCGCAGCGGCATCGTGATCACCTTCATGCCCACCTCGGTTGCCTCCCTGGCCGGCGCCCCCGTACGCAGCCCCGTGGCGACGAAGAGGTGCACCCGGGCCGCCGTGGCGCCAGGGAGCGGGTCGACGACGCCCAGCCGCCGGAAGCGTGAGGCTGTCAGCCCAGTCTCCTCCGCGAGCTCCCGCGGAGCGGCATCATAGGGGTCTTCCCCATCCGTTCCTCCGCCGGGCAGCTGAAGGAACGGGCGCCCTTGGAGATAGAAGTGGTCCTCGACCAGGGTCACAACGCCCTCGTCGTTCAACGCAACGACCCGAACAGCATCGTTCATCACCACGTGCTCGTAGGTGCCACGGACTCCGTCCGGCCGTACGACGGTGTCCTGGTGGTACCCCAGGAAGGGCCCCTCGTGGATCACCGTCGTCGAGACCCTTGTCCACGTCACACTGAGAGTGTGCCATTCGACCCCATCCGTAGTCGGCGGATCGGTCAACTCGGCAACTGGGGCTCGGTTTCTCGGCGTGTGCGGGCACGGCCACTTCGTAGGCCGCGTCCGCCCCGCACCGCTCGGCGTGCGGGTCACTGATGTCCGCGAAGAACCCGGCGATCTCCTCGTCGAGGCCCAGGCCATGTGCCCCGGCGCGGAACTGCCCGAGCCTCTACTCCGGGCGCCGCCCGCAGTTCGGACACGGGATGTCGAGCCCTGGGCTGTAGACGGCTTCGCAGTCTCGACAGACGGTCAGGTGGACATAGTTGCAGCCGCAGCAGTCGTCAGTGCACAAGGACGGCCCAGGACATACGTACGGCTCCCGCTCGGGCACCGGGCGTGGCAGGCGCTCCCGCATGGGCAGCGTCTCCAGGTACGCGATGTAGTCCGGGCGCTCCCGCGTCGGACACCCCTCAGGGCACGGGCCCGAGAACCAGGGGTCGTGTCCTGGGATCGGATCGGCCACCTCGCACCGGGGAGCCACCCACGGGTCCCAGACAGCGCGGCTGTACGAGCGGCGCAGGGCCTTGGCGGCTTTGGTGTACGACTCCCCAGTACTCACCTGACGGCGGCGTACGGGGCCCTTACGGGCGTGATCGGCGGGCACGGCAACTCCACGAGGCATCCAGAGAGGTCTGAATGCGCTGGCGCCGAGCACCTTGTCACAGCGAGTCAGCGGAGCCGACAACGCGGGCCTGCGCACGGCCCACCCCACGAACCCGCAGGGCGCGCCGAGCCTAGCAGCCCCCGAGCGCCACACCAGGCGCCGCCACCCGAACGAGGGACGGGGTGGCGGCCCAGACCGCCCCTCGGCCACGATGCCCGGATGCACGATGACGAACCGCTGGAGGAGTGGGCGCACAGGCGTGCCGAACGCCAGGCTGCCTCGAAGGGCAAGCAGCGGGCCGTACCGCTCAGCAACGGGCCCCACCGCGGGGCCCACGTCGACCCTGGCGCCCCGAGAGCGATCGAGGAGTGGACCGGCACGGAGTGGAAGGTGGTTGGCACCGTCGAGAACCTGGCCGCCGCCCAGGCCCTGCTGTACCCGCCGCCCCCGCAGGACAAGCCCGCCGAGTGGGACCGGCCCGCGATGGGCAAGGGCCGAGGCCGGCACCGAAAGCCGACCTCGACGGAAGAACGAGATCAGTAGTCCGACTCGTACGATCGCGGCGGTGTAGCAGGTCCACGACCATCAAGCAGCACCAGCGGCCCCGGCACGAGCGATCACCCAGCCGAGCGCTGGTCCCTCGTCTGCATGGCGAGCAAGTCGCCACTGTCGAGGGCCCGGCAGAGTACCGTGGAGATCTCCTCGGGCAACAGGTTCAGGTCGACGATGGCCTTGTTGGTGAGCGGGACTTCTTCGAGGAAGTACTCGCCCCGGTCGGTCCGGGCGAACTCCGGGCCGGTCCGGTTCTCGAAGTCCCACGTGTCGATGCGGGCCAGGTAGAAGAACTCCTTCTCGCCCTTGGCGTTCTCCATCTCGTGGAGCAGGCGGACGATCTCGGCGTCGCCGGCGATCTCCTCTCGGACCTCGCGCAGGAGCGCTTCCTCGCGGATGGCGTCGCTCTCTTCAACGCCTCCCCCGACGATGACCCAGTAGGGGTCGACGCCGGGGCGGATGCGCTTGATCACGAGCGTGGTGCCGCTCGGGGTGACGAGGACGGCGCGAACACGCTGCTTCATGGGGATCCCTCTCCGCGGTGAGTAGTGGGCTGGGGGCCAGTGGAGCTGCCAGCCGCCGTCGGTGTGCAACGACTGTCCGGTGATGAACGATGCGCTCAGTCCGGCGAGGAGGCGATGGCGGCGGCCACGTCTTCGGACCGACCCCGGCGCGGGGCGCACGCCCCGCACATCTGTCCGAATCCCGCTCTACTGCCCTCTGCTGGACGCGGGTTAACTCAGACCTTCGCCCGGAGCTGGGCGGTAGCGACTGAAGGGAGAGCGTAGATGGCAGACAGGGCGTCCACACAGGTGGCGGGGACCAGCCCCGCGCTTCTGATCGCCGTGGAGGAGCTGGCGACCGCGCACGACCGCAGCGAGTCCGAGCGGTCCGACGTCACTAGCTCGCAGAACAGCGCGGGCGACGACGGCGACAACCGCGACCTGAACCTCCCGAAGGAGTAAGGGAAACCCATGGAACACCGGCTCGTCACCCACATCGAGAAAGCTCTCGGCTGGGACGGGCCGGGTTCCGTGGGGACCGCGTTCGCACGCGGCCGTCTCACGGACCCCGACCTGCCCGCACGGCTGTTGACCCCGCACAAACTGCTGGACCTGATCAAACGCCGCCACCTGGCCAATCCGCAGCTGCGCTGCTATGCCGAGGGCGATGAGATACACCCGTCCACGTTCCTGTCCACCAACGTCAACCGGCGAAGGCAGGCCGTGAGCCAAGCCGACATGGCGGCCCTCGGGCGAATCCTCAACGACAGCGGCACCGTCGTCCTGGACCACGTGGACTTCTTCGACCCAACGCTGGAAGTCGCCTGCCGGGCCCTCGGCTGGTGGTCGGGCGAACTGACCTCCGCCAACGCCTACCTCGCGGTCGGCGACACCGACGGATTCCACCTGCACTGGGACGACCACGAAGTCATCGCCGTGCAGCTGTCCGGCGAGAAATCGTGGGAAGTGCGAGGCCCGTCGCGGCCGGCGCCGATGTACCGCGACGCCGAACGCAACCGCACGCCCTCCGAGGAAGTGCTGTGGAAGGGCACCATGCGGGCTGGGGACGTCATGCACATACCGCGGGGCTACTGGCACACCGCCACCCGACTCGGATCCGGCAGCGGCGGCCACTCGCTGCACGTGACGTTCGGATTCACCAAACGGACCGGCGTCACCTGGACCAACTTTCTCTCCGACGCCGCCCGCGCCGATGAGGCGTTCCGCCGCGACCTGGAAGGCACCGAGGCAACCGCGCACGAGGCGCTGGGCGACAAGCTCAGCGCTCTGGCCGCCGACTACAGCCCCGAGCGGTACCTGGACGAGTTGCGGTCCAACACCCCGCCGGCACGCCACATGCCCTATGTGGCCGCCTTCGGCCGACCGGACGGAGTCGCGGCTGTCACCGAGTTCGCTCCCACCATCATTCGCTCCGGTGACACGGTCCAGGTCTGCGGCGGGGGCAAGCGGCTGACCTTCCACGAGCGCGCGGAGCCGGGCCTCCGGGCGCTCCTGTCGGGTCACCCCGTCGACCTCGATGGCGCCGACGAGGACACCATCACCTTGGCCGACCTACTCATCACGGAGGGGCTGTGCGAACCACTGACCGAGATGTCGTCCTCGGGCTATACCGGTCTGGTCACGCCCGTGACGTACTCGAAGCAGCCTCCGACCTCGGCGTAGCGCGCCTCGACACCGCCTCGAACTATCTCCACCACCGCTCACACGAGGCACTGAGAACGGTGGTCGGCGACCTCCTGCCGAAGTTTTCGGTCTCCACCAAGGTCGGATACTTCCCAGCGGGGCACTCCCTCGCCCCCGCCCGGCTGCGCGCCGCGGTCGAGCAGGCCGCGAAGGAGCTGGGACGGGAACCGGACGCGGTGCTCCTCCACAACCCCGAGCACTCCCATCCCGACGCCGAGGCCCTGGCGCAGGCGTGCGCGGTCCTGGCCGACGCCGCAATGACGGGGTTGTGCGGCGGGTGGGGTGTATCGAGCTGGGACCCGCGCCCGCTCGTGGACCTCGACGCACCCCGCCCTGATGTCCTCATGGTCCGGTCAGGGCTGCTGGTGGGTGTCGACGTCCTTGAAGCGGCCGAGGCCCTTGTGGCGCGGTGGCGGCCGTCGCAGGTGTGGGGCATGAGCCCTTTCGGCGGCAGTACGACCGAGGCGGTGTGGGGGAAGTTCGACCCGCGGATCTTCCTGCGGGACTCCCCGCTGGCCACGAGGGTTCAGGCGGCGTTCCGCTCGGCCTACGGCCTGCCCAGGGTCGATGCGCTCGCGGTCGGCACGGACAACGTCGATCACCTTAGGGAGCTGGTCGGCGCCCTGGCGTACGAAGTCGACGACCAGGTGGTCAGGGAGTACCGGCAGCTCCTCCAGGCTCGCCGTCAGCCCGCCTGAAGTTCCTTCACCACTCGCTCCGCTGTCTCCCGGGCGGCCCCCAGCCGGGGGTCGTCCGGGTCGGCGTAGGGGCCGAGGATCTTCGCGGCGATGAACAGCGTCATGAGCTTGCCGTCCCGGCTCTCCAGATCGTCACGGCGCTCGCTGCGGACGCGGTCGGCCAGAGCGGGGACGGCGAGGGAAGCGCCCCACAGATTTGCCGCGTCCAGGCCGCACGGGGCCATGCCCCAGTCCTCCCAGTCGAACACGCAGAACACCGGCGCTGTCATATTTGCCCAGTTGAAATCCGCATGGGCCGGACGCCATTCGGCCACGGCCGTATCGATGCCGGGGAAGACGCTGTGGATCGTTCCCGTGACCAGTTCCTGCGTGAGGGTCTCGGTATCCGGAGTCGCGATCCGGTTGGTGTGCTGCGCGGCGAGGGCATCCAGGGAGGCATTCATCGCGGCCCACCACTCCTCGGTCAGCCGCGGATCTACCGTCACCACGGCGCTGCCCACCGGCGCCCCGGGCAGCAGCTCCGTCTCGTCCGCCCGCCACATCACCGGCTCCGTCTCGTCCCGCCACGCGACGCCGGCGAGCCAGGCCGGCTTCGCGATCCCGAGCAGGGCCTCGGCGGACGCGGTGCCATCCCCGCCCTGAACCCCGATCCGGTCGAGCCCGCGCCGCTCGATACGCACCCACGTACCGCGGTCCGTACCTGCCCCCACAGACCGGCGCTTACGCACCACAGTCTCGTGATCCAGGCGCACCCCAAGCGACCGCTCCACACGGTCCAGTACGGCTTCCACGGGCTCCTTGCGCAGATCCACCGAACGCAGCGTCATACGCCCGAACGTACCAAGTCCCAGCCGCAGCGCGCCGAGTCCGACACAGCCCTGCTCTCTTTGGGCCGACCGGCAATAGGTACCCGGGCTTATAGGAGGGCTTCCTCTACTGGTCGTTCACTGCCTGTCCTCTTCGCCAGCGGTCAGGAGCTTGGCGGCTTCCTGAGCGCATCCCCACGACAGCGTGACGCCGGCCCCTCCGTGCCCGTAGTTGTGCACGACCACGGTGCCGTCCTCCCGTTTCTCCGCCTCCACGCGGACCGTGGCGCGGGTCGGCCGGGCACCGATCCGGTGTTCCAGGACGCGGGCATGGGCGAGGCGGGGTTCGACCTCGGCGCAGCGGGCAAGGATGCCGGCCGCCGCCTTGTCGCCGGAGGCGAGGTCGCCTTCGCCGTCGATGGCGGTGCCGCCCAGGACGACGGTGTCGCCGTGAGGATAGAAGCACAGCAGATCTGGTGAGAGGCCGGTGTCCTCGGAGAAGAACTCGGTCAGCCCCGGGTTGGCGACGACGACGTGCTGCCCGCGGATGGGCCGGAGGTTCGGGTCCGGGACCAGTTCGTGGGCGCCGAGGCCCGTGCAGTTGACGATCGCGGGGGCCGGGCCGACGTCGGCGAGCGAGGCCAGGAGTCGCCGCTCGACCATTCCCCCAGCAGCATCGAGCCGGCGCAGGAGGTAGTCGAGATACGTCGGCATGTCGATCAGCGGCACGGTGAGCCGGTACCCGGCCGTGAACCCGGCCGGAAGCTCCGCCTGCTCACACGGCCGGAAGCCCGGCAGAGTCGTGGCCCAGTGCGGCGGCACCTCGGCCGTGCGGGATGCCTCGATCCCACTGGTGAGCCCGACGCCCGTGGCCGATTCCTCGGCCAGCTCCCGGAAGATCTCCAGGGACCGCTGTCCCCACTGGTCGGCCTTGTCCTTCGGCTCGACCAGGTACGGGCCCCACATCGCCCCGGCCGCCAGCGACGTGACGCCCGGCACCTGCTCCGCAATCACGTGCACTGACTCCCCGGCCTCGGCGAGAACGACGGCGGTGGTGAGCCCTGCCACCCCAGCACCCAGAACGACAACGCGCTTTCGTGTGTTCAAGGGAACTGACCCACGGGCGCTCACGAGAGCAGAGCCCCGTCGAGGTACTTTTGCACTGGTTCAAATAGCCCATACGGAACGTACTGTGGGATTTGACCGTGAGTGGCCCACGCCAGTTCGGCGAGCTCTTCAACGCTCGCGACAAGCGCCGTGCCGCTGAGGGGTCGGCATGCGATGTAGTGGATCTCCCGGCCCGTCACAGGGTGAACCCGTTGTCCCAGCACACTGGTCGGGGTCGTCAGGAGCCCCGTCTCCTCCAGGGTTTCACGCACTGCAGTCTCTTCGGGAGCTTCGCCAGGCTCGACTTTCCCTGCCGGGAATTGCCACGAGAGCGCTCCTTCTGCGACTCGTCGCCGCACGAGCAAGACTCGCTCGTCCTGAACGACGATGGCAGCGGCAACTGCTATCTGGGCCTCGATCGCCACGGAGATTCCCCCTACCGTCGCACCTGAATCAGCGCGTGAGTTCCACTGGTACGCCAGGAAGTCCCGGACCGTTCGAAAGCGTCCAGCGTTCCCTGCTCAAGGCCGACGATGACGTCGGACTTCAGGGTCCGGAGCGCCACGACGGCCCCCGGGAAGTACGCGGTGCGATCAGCGAAGGGCACCGTGGCGTCCCACAGCTGGTCGCCCACCAGTCGACGGTAGTTGAGGTCACCCTTCAGGATGGTGAGCGTGGCGCTCTCGAACTCGCCGCGAAGGTCATCGGGCATCTCCTCGTACGGCAGCGGAGCGCAGAAGAACGGGTGGGTGCGGACCTCCAGGCTTCCCGCCGCCATGGCCTTCCACAGCCGGCCGCCGATTGCGCTGGCTTCGCCGGGCGCCTCGGTGAGGCGACGGAGGCAGTCAACGACGTCGGCCGTCATCGCGTCGGAGACGTAGTAGGGGTAGGGCTTGACGTGAAGCACGACCCGTTCGGCGTGCCGCTGTCCGAGGAGGTGGTCGATGAGGATCAGATCCGGGATGAGCTCTCGTCCCGCGTTGTCCGCCACCACGGCGACGGTGGAGGACGCTCCAGCGGGCAGAAGCTGCCACAGCACGGCGCTGTCGTCGGCGACCAACCCGGAGGCAGCGGCGTCATCGATCGCCGGCTCCCCTGCAGAGACGCGGAAGCCGAGATCCGCGCGATTACCCCAGAGCGAGGCACGGAGCAGGGCCGTGGCCCGTTCCTCGGTCGGCGCGCTCGCCAGCACGTCCAGGGCCAGCAGCTCCTTCTCCGCCGCGTCGCCTCGCAGTTCGGCCTGCTTGAACAGCGCGAACGGATCAACTCCCCGCCATGGGCCGGTGCCGAAGTACCCGACCGCACCGAGGAGCCTGCGGTAGAAGTAGCTCTCCGCCCACAGGAACGGGACGTCGTGCCACGAGCGCCCGAAGTGCTCCTGCCCCCAGTCCGCCCAGCGCTCACGGTCGAGTTCCGCGGGGGCGAGCGGTTCGATGACACCGTTGGTGATCTCGTCCAGCAGGGCGTCGAGTGCCTCGTGCTGTCGCCGGCCGTACGGGAAGGCGTCTCGTACCTGCTGGATGAGGGCAGGGTGACGCTTGGCCAGCACACCCCAAGCGAACGAGCCAGGCTCATTGCTCAGAATGACCGGCGCGCTGGCCGCGGCGGCTGGGCCGGAGCTGCGAACGGCTTCTTCGCCCGAGGCCCAGGGGCTGTTTTCCGTGATGGTGTCCGCTCCCGCTTCTTCAAGTTCGTCACGGACGAGTCCTCCGTGAACGGCATGCCGAAAGGCCCAGCGTAGCCAGCCGCGTTCGGCAGTGCGGCATTGCTGCGGCACTCGGACGACACACCCGACCATCACCTTGCAGCATGCTGGGTCTACCGAGCCGGGGAGGTTGCTGACCGCCACCAGACGGGCCTCCGCCCCGTTCTCTCCAATAGCCACGATCAGAAGGAGCAAACGGCATGACCGACATCATCAAGCGCAACGCCCGCGCCATCCTCCTCGACGGCGACGAGCTGGTCCTGATCAAGCGCACCAAGCCGGGCAGGGATCCGTACTGGGTGTCCGTCGGCGGAGGGGTCGAGGCGGACGACGCGTCCATCGAGGCCGCGTTGCACCGCGAGGTATTCGAGGAGCTCGGCGGCAAGCTGGAGCGCGCAGAGCTCGTCCACTTGATCACCGACCAGCTGGAGGCCGGCATTGGCGTCCAGCACATCTTCGCTGCCCGTCTGGAGTCGCTGGACCTGGCGGCGCGTACAGGTACGGAGTTCACCAAGCCGGAGCGGGGCGGGTACGAGGTGGTCCGGGTGCCGTTCACCGCCGAGGCCGTGCGCGAGCTGAACCTGATGCCGCCGGAGCTGACCGAGTTCATCGCCGCGAACACGGACGCGATCGTCTCCGTCATCGACTCCCCGATCCGCGAGGGATAGCGCGCACATCCTTGGCTTCGTCAGCCTCGGCAGCAGGCCCACATCGGCAAGACAACCCAACTCGTGCGGCTGGCCGATCGGTGTGCGCAGTTTGCCGCAGCTAGGCACGGTCGCCATGAGCGCGACCTCGAGCACCATCACCGGGTGCGCCAGTCATCGGGCGGGGAACAGCAGTCCGTCATCTTCGTACGTCGCGGAAGACCTCGAAGGGCTCATCACAGAGCAAGGGATTGCTCTCTTTGGGGGAAGGAGGAATGGGCGGCACGCTGCACTGCGATAGGAATCAGTGTCGAGTGACTCGTATCGCTCTTCCGCCGAGGATTGAGGGTGACCTTGCCTGGCTCTGACGTGTTGGTCAGTGCGCATGATCTCAGTGCTCCCCAGCGCTTGGCCCTGGAGGCATGCGTGGTTGCGGCGTCGACCCTCTCGACGGCTGAGGGGGAGGCCAGGGCCAAGTTGGGTGTCTTGTTCGAGTGCCACGGCAGGTACCTGCGGGCGCATGGACCCGGCGCGGGTGCACTGCGGTTCGGTGAGTTTCGGCGTGGGCTGTCGGGTCCGCTGGAGGAACTTCTTCCTGGAAGCCGACTTCCCAAGGATCTCCAGGGCCTTCAACTGCTTGATGCAGAGGGTCGGGCCTCTGCAGCCTTGCTGCAGCTGGCGTTCGAGGAGCTCCCTCTCGGATCGGCACCTGGACTCGATGTGGACATACAGCATCTGCGCAGTGTGATGCGTGCCGTGTCGAAATATCGGCCGGGCACGACCCTCAATCGACTGTCACCGGAAATCGTTCAGCACAGTCTCGTCATGGCATTGATGGCTGCTGGGCAGGAGCAGTACGTCTCAGGACGCGAAAGGTTGATCCTGGCCCCGGTGCAGAAGCGCCGGTCGGTAGCCCGTTTGCCCCACGTGCTCCGTCAGTTGTGCGTCTACGCCGATATTCCGGCTGACCGCACCTTCCTCGGCTGGTGTGCGCGCTGCCCGTTCTGCCAGTGGACGATGCACGCGTTCCCAGACCGGAATGGCGGGGCCACCTTCCGATGCGCTTGGCAAGAGCATCGGGATCGCGGTGCGGAATTCGGCATGCGGGTCACGGATGCAGGGCCGCGCCTCGTCTATAGCGGCGAACTGCGCGTGAACCTTCCCCAGCCGCTGCTCGCGGAGGAGTACCTGGCTCTCTCCTACGGACTGTGGTTGTGGATCACTCTGCCGGGCCTTTTCGAGGTCGCGCTGCGCGACAAGCTCATCGATCTGGGGGCAGATGTTGAGCTCTGGCCGTTCGGTGATGCCTACGACCTTCACGTCACCAAAGGCGGACTGACCTGGCGGCTGGACGCCAAGGTCTGGAAGGACACGCATGGCCTTGCTGAGTCGTTGCGCGCGAAGGAGACGTCAGTCCCGCGCATGTTCATCGTGATCCCTGACCACCTCAAGGGATACGTAAAGCTGTTGGAGGGCATCGTGGGGCCACTCGGCTGGAAGGTGTTGACCGAGGACCGTCTGCTTGCCCAGGTAGCGGCGGCATGAGCGGGCTCGTCGCTGCCCTCGCGCTGGCCGAGCACTATTTCCCGACGAAGGACGATGAGTCCTCCGCCTTTGTCGTGGACCTGGGCCAAGCGGCGGGGCTCCTGTCCGGACGTTTTCCCGCTGCCTGGAGGGGCTGGCCGTCCCTGCCGTACGCCGACAAGCAGCGCGTCGGGCGCATGCTGCGCCACCGGGCGCCGGAGCTGGCGAGCTACAGCCGAATGCGCGAGCAGGTGGCGGAGTTGCTGGCCCACGATGACGACAACCTGATCAAGGCCTGTTACCGGACCGGCCAGATGGACGCGTCCGGTCGGCTCCTCACCTTGGTGCCCGTGCACGGCCAGGCTCCGCTGGAGGTCGCCGACCGCGCCTTAGACCAGGCGGAGCGTGCCCAGCGAGGCGCAGCCAAGGTTCGCGTCGCGGGGAACGGCCGATGGCAAGCATCCCTGGGCGGACGTGCCATCCAGGTAGATTTCACCGCTGAAGGCAAGCCTCGTTACGACCCGCCCCAGTTCACGACCCAGGCCGCATGTCTCGACCTCATGGTGGACTTGGACGCCCTGCTGCTGACCGCGAGCCTGATGGACTCCATCCTTCCCGGCCCCGCCTACCGTCACAGGCAGTTGCACGTGCTGCTGACCGTGGCCATGGGGTACCGGGAGGGCGGACACTGCACGGTGAACCTGCGGGCCGGCGCGCTGCTGCATCTGAGTGCGCCTACCGGAGCAGGCAAGAACGTCCTGGCTGAGGTGCTGTCCGTCCACTTGGCCGTGCGCGGACACACAGTGACCTTCGTGGTCGGCGAGAATGACGACGTCTATGTCGAGGCCGCCATCATCGACAAGGCGTTGGCCAAGCTCAGTGGCCAAGGCGATATGCCGCGGCTTCGCTGCACGCCGTTCACGTCACCCCACGGCCGCCATGAGTTCACGCTGAAGAGCGTCAAGGCTGACAACGACGGTGTCCCCCTGAGCCTGCTTGGCTCCAAGGTCTTGGATCGCATCGACCAGGCCGGCTACGGATGCCCAGTCAGCGACATGGTGGAGGTGAAGCCGGGCATCCGCGGCGGCCAGGAGCCCTGCCGCACATGGGTGCGGCCGGGGCTTCCGCCCGACGTGCCCAACCCCCGCCATCTGTGCCGCTACGTCCAGGACTGCGGCAAGTTCGACCAGATCACCGCCGCCGCCACGGCATCGGTGATCGTCACTAACCATGCGTTTCTTCTGTCCGGCCGTATCTCTGTACCCGTCTCCATCGACGGTGTCATCCGCAGCAGCATCAGTGCTCAGGAGCTGTTGCTCCGGATCTCTCACCAAGTCACGATCGACGAGGTCGATCAATTCCAGGCCGCCGGTTTCACTCAGAACACCAAGCAAGCGGTCCTGGCCGATCACAGCAACCGCACCACGGTCCTGCGTGATCTGGAAGCGGACATGGATCACGTCGCACCCGCTGTCTCTCTGGCTTTCCGCCGCCCCGTCACCCGCATGAAGTACCTGGCCGAGCAGTTCCTCGACCTGGTTGCGGAATCCGTGATCCGCCCCGAGCCCCATGAAGCCCGTCTGCTGGCCGCAGGCAAAGACGCCCGCGCTGTCGCTCGCACCCGCCAGTACCGTCAGCACTGGTACCAAGCCAGTCGCTACGACCGCGATCTTCTGGAACTCCTCATCGGCGTCGATCCCGACAGCCAGGCCGACGCCGCTCAGCGCGAAGAGCTCACCGCACTCATGCCCGCGACCGCAGTACGGCCCAAGGACCGCGTCCCGCTCGATCGGCTGCGGCCCGCCCTGCGTCCCGTTCGACGTCTGCTGGAAGACATGCTCAGCCTCGATGAACGGGAAGGCTCCCAGGCCGAGAGCCACGCGTCCGCCATCAAGGAACAGCTCCGGGAGTGCCTGCTGGCGGTCCTCCAGGAGAACTTCCCCTTCGACGAGGAAGCCTACGGTGACGACAAGGAATTCTGGGCCGAGAACCTGCCCGACGACCGTGCCGAACACGAGCGCTGGCTTGAGATCCAGACCGCCGGCGCCCTACACAGCCTGATGATGAAGACGTGGCTGTCCACACTCCAGCGTTGTGTGTTCGAACTCGCACGCAAAGCCGATGAGCTCAGAGAATCCGGGCTGCGCTCGGCACATAAGCTCGCAGATGAGACCGGCCTGTACGACGGCGCTACCGTCATTCCCTACGGCCCACTCGGCCACTTGATCATCGGGTTCCGTATCGACGGCATCGAGGACCCCTCCGGCCGGCCCCGGCTGACCCTGGAAATGCTGCGTGGCGACCCGCACATCCACACCGCCTACCTCGGTGACGTAGTCGCCCTGGCTGCCGCCGGCCACCAGCGGGCAGTCCTGGGCATGTCGGCTACCGGGTTCCTGCCCCGTGCCGCCGCCACGCATCTGATCGTCCCGCCGACCTGGTGGATGTGTGACGACAACGCCGGCCGGATCGACTTCTTCGCCAGCACCCCGCAGCGCAACGGGTCCTCTATTGCCGTGGGCGGAACGCGTCTCTCCGAGCGCGAGGACAACGTTTACGACCTGGCCTTCGCCTGGGCCCCCGAACTGGCCGTCTCGCTTGCCCGACTACGGGCTGACCCCGCCACACGTCATCGTGCCCACGGGCTGGTGGCCACCAACTCCTATGTTCAGGACCGCATCTTCGCCCACGGTCTCCACGAAGGACTGGTGCGCGAAGGCATCAGCATGAGTATCTTCGCCGCCGAGTCCGACGACCCCGGCGTCACAGCCAAACTGCCCCGCATCCCCGAGCAGATCGGCCGCATCACCCGCGACCGCTTCGTCGACCTGGTCGCCCTCGATGGTGACGTAATGGTCGCACCCCTGTCGCGCTGCGCCCGTTGCCTGAACGTACTCGCTGAAGGATCGGACGGCCGCCGAGAATCAGCTATCGGCCTCATCGCCCTGGCTATCCGGCCCGTCATGCCGCTGGATTCCCCGGCGGACATGGCCGCCAACATCGCAGGCCACGTCTACCGGCACCTGCAGCCCGACGACAACCTCGCCCGCGCTCCGCGCCACGCTCGAGCCCTCGCGATTGAACGCATCCAGCTCCTGCTCGGCTCGCCCAAGCGATTCACCGCATTGCACCCGGACCTCAAGTGCGACCTCGTCGCCACCGTGGTCGGAAACATCACCCAGCTGGCCGGCCGTGGTCGCCGTGGACAGACCGACGTCGAGTTCCACTTCCTCGACGGCGCCTTCCATGACACCAGCTGGGGAAGTGACCTGCCCGCCCTCCTCCGCATGCTGTACGAGTCCTATACGGAGGACGAGCTCCTCCGGACCGGTGCCATCCATGGCCGGACGGCCGAAAGCTTCCTCCAGTACGCGGCTGCCAGCTCCGACCTGATCACCCGCCTGAACCAGGGCCGCAGCCTCACCTCCACAGGAGCCGGTCATTTCTAGCGAAACTCCCCCCTTCCGAGGCAAGCGACTGCGCCACCTCGCCTACCGCATCACCTCGGCCGACTGCGGTCGCATCGTGACCTACCTCCTGCCCCCGCGCGCTGCCGACGCCTGGTACGACCTCAGCGCCGCTTACGAGAAGACCGTCGGCAAGAAGGACGTCCAGCCCCCCTACCGGGCCCTCGACAGCGTGCTGCGGGCCGTCCACGGAGACTGGGTGCGATGGCTGCTGCATGACGGCACGATCCGTATCGTCGCGCGCACTCAGATCGATCCAGAGGACCTGCGGGACGTTCTGACCTTCTGGGCCGAAGCCGTCCTGCCCGGGCAAACGGGAGAGCAGCTCGGTCAGCTGCTGGGTGACATCGCCGCCAGCACCGCCCCCGTCCCTGGACCGGCTCCACTTCCAGCTATCCGCGGCGGGCAGACAGAACACTGGTGGGCAGCCGAACTCGCCGCCTGGAACCTCGCCGAACAACTAGCCTCAAGCCCGTGGACCCTTGACGGACAAGAGATCACATGGCGCATGGACACCCTCGGTGTCCTCAATGCGTGGGACCACACCATCCCCGGGCCTCCCAACCGCCACGGGCAGTGTCGTTACCAGATGCCACGCCTTACCGTCTCCCAGGGCACCAGCGGTCACCTGTCCGAGCCCGTCCTGAACATCAGCGCGTCCGCCACCTTGCTGGCCCGCTCCTGGTACAAGGTACGCACGATCACCCATCACCTCCCTGGTCTGCCACTACTGCTCACCGCCCGCACCGACGGACCTCGTACGGCACCCCGCCTCAATGTGCCGATGGTCTCCGTGGCCCGCCGCCTGGCCGGCAAAGCAGACCTTCCTAGGCCACGGGACCTCAGGGGCCTCTCGGTCCTCCCGGACGACCTGGACGCCATCAGCCTCTCGGCGCTCAGCTCCCTACGGGCCATCCAGCCCAAGACCGAGTCCGCTCCGCTGGGCCGCGGCATGGGCATGGAGTTCTACCGGCAAGTCGAGCAACAGGTTGCTGCTGTCAACCCCGACCTGGCTGCACGCCAACCCTGCTTTCTTGCCGTGGCCAAGCTGCCTCTGCCCCATGTCCCCGGTGAACGAGTCCACAAGGGACTCATCCAGCCTGAAGACATTCCCATCACCCTGGACGCAGCACACATCAAACAGCTGAAGATCGTCGCGCTCTGGAGCACCGACAGTGTCTGCGCCCGCATGCGCCAGGCCCTCGTCACACAGTTCGGCCTACCGGCCGACGCCCTCACCGGCCCCAAAACCACCCAACGCTGTGCAGATGACCGAGTTGAAATCGTTCTTCGCCACGACAAGCACAACATCTTGGCCCACGGCACCATGACCTCGACCCAGCGCAGAGAGCTTCTGCACCACCACCCCGAGCTGCAGCCCCGCCCCGGGTGGACGATCTCCGTCTTCGGCGAAACCCAAGGTCCTCAGACCAACGCCCACACCCCGCACGCCCAGCGAGAAGAGCTTGAACAGCAGGACGGCAAGCACCTCTCCCAGCGCGCCCTAGCCACGCACGCGATCGGCACCCAGTACCTGCAGCACATGACCGAGAAGCCACCTGCGCTCGGTGAGCAAATCGGCGAAGAGACCGACGACGAAACCATCCAAGCGGCAAGGCCGAAAGCCAAGCCCTCAGCACAAGCAGAGGCCAAGCGACGCGCCGCCTGGCAGAAGAAGAAGCAGCACACCGCTCTCAACGCAGTCCGCGACCTCCTACGCCGCCACGGCCTCGTAGACACCCGCCTCAGCCACGCCTTCGCGCCCATCGGACTCCACGACGTCTGGCACATCGGCCTCTGGCTGCGACGCCACGTCACCCGCTCAACAGCTGGCCGTCCAGGAAACCAGCAGCCAGCGCCCGTCACCCTCACCTTCACCGCCATGCGTCCGGCGAACGGCACCGCCGGCGGCCCCTGGCAGACCTGGGCATGGTCCCCACGCAGCGACCGCTGGCAGCCGTACGCCCAGGCCACCACCCAACTCCACGCCGACGACCTTGGCATCCCTATGGACGAGGAGCAGATTGCACAAGCCGCCCACAACGCCCTCGCCGCAGTCCGCCGTCAGCTACCGGACCAGCGCCCCTACATCGTCTACGTGGACGGCGATGCCACGGAACGGATCTGGACCGGCCTTCGCGATCTGTCCTTGGCCGGCGAACAGCCCCCGGAACTGAACACCCCGCGATGGCTCCCTGGTGGCACCCTGCCCTCAACGCAACGGCCCATCGGTGTCGTACGCGTTCTGCCCTTCTCCCGGCGCCTTGCCCGCCCTGTAGGTACCGAACGGTGGGCGCTGGACAAGTCCACAGGGCAGTGGGCCAAACAGACCAACCACACCGTACGCGTCCTCTTCCAGCTCCAGGCCCAAGGCCCTGACCATCTACGCATCGCCAGCTTCGCCCTGCCGAACGTCCCGAAAAACTACGCCGAACTGAAGCACCGCCCAGGCCGTGACTGGACTCGCTGGTCAACTGAGGCAGAAGACAGCCTCCGTAAGATCTTTTACGCGCACACCAGCACCCACTTCACCGCCATTGCACTCGACCCCGAGGCAGATCCCGAGTGGATGGGCAAGGCAGCGGCCATCCTCACCAACCAAGCAGCAGCCTGGGACTACCGCCAGTCCCACCCCACACCACTACACCTGGCCCGCAAGATGGACGAGGACCATCCCCACCACCGGCGAACTGTCGCGCAAGAAAGCACCGAGGAAGAGGACGTCGCCGATTCACGTTGAGTCGGCGGACCAGGGCTTTGGGCGTTCATCTGCCCCATTCCACCCGCACGAGCTCGCGGGCGGCGGCGAGGGCCCCGTCGAAGTCAGCGAGGCGTGCGGCGAGCGTGGTGGTGGCGAGTCGCGGCGGGAGGGCGGCGGAGAATTTGAGGCCGCGGACGGCGCGCGGGTCGACGGTGGGCAGGGTGAGAGAGTTGGGGAGGTCGGCGCGGGCGTTGTTCCAGTCGTCGAGCCTGAGGTCTTGGCGGAGACGGACGTGGGTGTCGGTGGGGCGCTGAACGGGGTCGGCGAGGTTACCGAGGGAGGCCGTGAGGGTGGCATTGGCGCGGTAGCCGGCCCAGGTCCACCAGCGGGTGGCGTCGGCGTCGCGGACCAACAGGGTGCCGGCCGGGTGTACCTCGTGGGGTGCACGGTCCATGCGGAGTTCGGCGAGGGTCGCGGTGGCTCGGCGGGTGAGGCGGACGTCGGGGTCAGTGCCGAGAAGGACGTCGCGCATGGCGCGGGTGAGGGCGTAGGAGAGGCCGCGGGCTTCACTGCCCTGCCATTTGGCGATGCCGCCGTCTTCGACGGGCTCGACGAAGGCGCGGCGTCGGGCCCAGTCGATGAAGGTGACCTGCCAGCTGCGGCCGGCCAGGAGCAGGCGGCGTGGGCCTGGGCGTTCTTCGGTGAGGACGGTGGGGTCAGTGGTGCCGATCTCGGTGCGTCCTGCGAGCACGGTGAACTCGGGAGGTGCGGTGAAGGAGGCGGTCAGCTCCATGAAGTGCCGTCTACCGAAGTGTTTCTCGGCCTCAGGTCCGATGAACAGCATGCCGCCGTCGCTGTCGAGGAAGCCGCGTTCGACGAGGTGAGACAGGAGGGGGGCGGCGGAGCGGTCGAAGGGGGCGAGGCCGTTCCACTGTTCGGGCCACAGCCGGTCGCCGATGCGGTGTTCCTGGAGGGTGACGGCGAGGAGTTGCTGTGCGACGAGGTGGCGGGGCGATGGCGGTGGGGTGACAGGTTCGACCCAGCCGCGGGCCCACAGGGTGAGCAGGCCGGCGGCTTGGAGGAGGGTGTCGGGTCGGGTGGCGAGGAACAGGCAGTTGCGGGAGGTTCCGGTGCGGCGCCCTGTGCGGCCGATTCGCTGCAGGAAGGAGGCCACGGTGCCGGGCGCATCAATCTGGATGACGCGGTCGAGATCGCCGACGTCGATGCCGAGTTCGAGGGTGGAGGTGGAGACGATGACGCAGTCTCGTGCTTCGGCGAATGCTCGCTCGGAGCGGGCTCGTTCGTCGGTGGAGAGGGAGGCGTGGGAGAGGAAGACGGTGACGTCGCGGGCTCGTAGTGCCGCGCCGAGTTCTTCCACCTGCTTGCGGGAGTCGCAGAAGACGAGCCGTTTTTCGCCGTGGTGCAGGGAGGAGATCACCTTGGCGGCGTTGCCGAGAGATCCGACGTAGTCGAGTTCGACCTCTCCTGCGGGGCGTGGGAGGTCGCCCGAGTCGGATGTGGCGGTGTCGGTGGTGGCGGGCAAGGTGACGCCGGGGGCGACGACCCGGCCGGGGCGGTCGGCGGGGCTTGCGCCCTGGAGCCATGTGAGCAGGGTGTCGGGGTTTCCGACGGTGGCGGAGAGGCCGATGCGCTGGATGCGGTGGCCGGCCAGGCGTTCCAGACGTTCGAGTACGGCAAGCAGGTGCCAGCCGCGGTCGTCTCCGGCAAACGCGTGCACCTCATCGACGACGACGGCACGCACCCGGCCCAGCATGTGCATGTGGTCGGTCTTGACGCTGATGAGCATCGCTTCGAGGGACTCGGGCGTGGTGAGCAGGAAGTCGGGGGACTCGGTGCGGATGCGGCGGCGTACGGACTCGGGTGTGTCGCCATGCCAGAGGACGGCTCGGCGCCCCAGCCACTGGGCATAGCTGTCGACCCGGTGCACCAGGTTGTTCAGGAGTGCCTTGAGCGGGGCGAGGTAGAGGACGGAGGTGCCGGTCCAGTGCTTCTCCCGCATTGCCGACAGCAGCGGGAAGGTGGCGGCCTCCGTCTTCCCCCCTGCCGTCGGCGCGAGCAGGATCGCGTCCTCGCCGTCCATCAGCGGATGCACGGCGGCCTTCTGCAGGGGGCGCAGATCGGGCCACCCGAGCGTGTTGACAATGTGGTGCAGGACTACCGGGTCGAGGCGTTCCACCGGGTCGGTGCCGCGCGGCTGATCCTGCACGTCTGTGACTCCTGCGCTAATCCGTCAATGTTCGGAACTTCGAGAACTAATTCTTCAGAGATCGAGGTCGAGGTCATCCGCCGAGGCAGCCGGCGCGGACGCGGCAAAGTTCCGTTCGGTGGCCGTGAGGTCGCCGATGCCCACCGTCAACTTGTAGTGCGTACGCGGGTCGAAGTCGGGGAACTGGTCGATCCGATCGAGTACGTCTCCGACCAGCTTCTTCAGGTACAGCCGTGGTGCTACTCCGACCTTTCCGCCGAGAGCCCCGCCCACGGCCCGCGCCAGGTCGGTGAGGTAGGCATCGTCGGCGAACTGCTTGATCCGGTCGGGAGACTGGGAGCCTTCCGCGTAGAGGTCGCGGATGGTGGCGCCGAGGCCGGTCAGTGAGTCCTCAGTGAATCCGGGCAGCCGGATCTGGACGGCCCGGGGGTTGTCGAAGCGGGGGTCGGTGGTGAAGTCGGTGGCGAGGCGCTGGGCGAGTGGCGCGAGTCGCTGTACGCCTTGCTGTCCGTCGTAGAAGGCCGGTGTGCCGGTGATGACGAGGTACAGGCCGGGGAAGCGGCCGGAGTGGACCTCGTCGATGAGCTGCCGCAGCGCGTTGAGTGCCTTGTCGCGGGCGTCGGAGCGGACCCGTTGCAGGGTTTCGACTTCGTCCAGGACGAGGACGAGCCCGGCGTGCCCGGCATCCCGGAGGACGGTGAGCAGGCCCTGCAGGAAGCCGAAGGCGCCGAAGTGGTCGAGGTCGCCGCGGACTCCTGCGCTGCGCCGGGCGGCTGCAGCAACGTGCGGCTGGCCGCCGAGCCAGGCCATGACGGCGGCGGCGGTGGGCTCATCTCCGGCGTCCAGGGAGTGCTTGTATCCGCGCAGGGCGGTGGCGAATGCGGGGGCATGTCGGGACACCTCGGCGAGGCGGGCGGTGAGCAGCCTCTCCACGGCCTGAGGCAGCTCGTTCTCGCTCGCGCCGTCGGCGAGTGCGTCCTCCTCCAGCGCATAGAACCAGGCATCGGCGACGGGCCGCAGGGCACTGGGCGGGAAACTCGCGGTGGTCAGGCGTTCGGTGAGTCGCCGGTAGACGGTCTCCAGCTTGTGCAGCGGGGTCTCGGTCTCCGACACCTGTACCTCGGCGACGGCGAAGGTGCGTCGTTTGGCACGTTCGCCGAGCCAGCGGGTGAAGAAGGTCTTGCCGGAGCCGTACTCGCCGCGTACGGCCTTGAACACCGAGCCGCCAGCGGCGACGGTGTCCAGCTCCTCGTCGACTGCCTGCTCGAAGCGGCCGAGGCCGGTGGCGAGCAGGTCGAGGCCGCTCTCGGGGACGACACCGCGCCGCAGCGCGTCCACCACGGCTCGCCGTCGCACGGCTCCGACCGGGGTGGCGGCCCCGGATGCTGAAGATCCAAACGCGTTCACCCGAACAGTCTCCCATCCGGCCGCCCACCTGGTTGGACACCGATGCGGTCGCCGGGCCGCCGACGGGCGGACCAGGCGGACCAGTAACCCGGCCCGCCCGTCACAGCCGCAGTACGCCGCTTCACAACCCGAACTGCTCCATCAGTTGGGCGCGATGCAGGCGCAGGGTGCGGTTGTCGGGGAGGATCTCCAGGATCTGGGCCCCGTCGTAGTTGAGGAGCTGGGCGAGGGTAGCGGCGAAGCCGGGGGCCCGGGTGGCGGGCTGGCCTGCTCGTTCGGCAAGAGCGGTCATCGGCAGGGTGCCGGCATCGACGAGCGCGGCCAGCGCCTTCGGAAGGACGGTCTTGTCGCGTGGCTTGCGGGCGAGCAGGTCCAGCTGTGCCTTGTACAGCTCGGTGGCCATGAGACGCTCGACCAGGGCGACAGCAGGATCTTCGGACTGCTCGGAGGAGGGTACGGTCTCAGGCTCCGCCGCGGAGTCGCCAGCTTCCTGCGGTGCGGGGGGCGCCACCTCGTCCTCGCCGAACAAGCTGATGGCACCCTCGGGTACAGGCGGGGCTGCCTTCCTGGTCTGCTTGCGGCTTCGCGGGCCTGCGACGGATGCGTCGGGCACGGCACCAGCGTCAGCTTCGTTCTTGGCGCCTGCCTCGACTGCGGCTCCGTCCTCGGCGTCCTCCGCCCACCAGGAGGGTGTCGGGTCGCCCAGCTCCCGCCATCCGGTGGGCGGTTCGGCTCCGAAGGGCAGCAGGGCGAGTAGCGGGATGGTGAACTCGGCGAGGGTCGCCCCGCCGTGGTAGCCCGCCTTGAGCGCGGTGTAGCGGCTGTCGTGGTCGCGCAGCGCGACGATCCGCGATCCGGGCTCCGGCCAGACCACCCGCGGTCCGGAGAGCTCGATCTCAGCCGGTGCAACGGGTCCACTGGGGGTGCGATGGCGGGCCGACCCTATGGTGCCGCCAGCCGCGTCGAGCTTGCTGCCGCGCCGCTCGATCACATGGCCGTGGTCGGAGGTAAGGAGCACGGTCATGCCGTTAGCGCGAGCGGCCCGCAGCAGCGGGTCCAGGCCACCGATCTCCTTGGTCTGCCATGCGCCGTCGCCGAGTTTCTGCTCCTTGGCGAGGCGGTCGTCGACGGTGTTGAGGACGACCGCGACATGGGTGCGTTCGCCGGCGAGGGCTTCGGTGAGGGCGGTGGAGAAGGGTGAGCCGGTGTCGGGGCCGCGCAGGTCGTCCTTGTGGAAGACGGCCGCCGGGGCACCGTTCCAGCAGTGGTGCTGCGGAAAGAGCCGCTTCTCGTCGCTTTGGTCGCCCTTCATCAGAGTGCCCGTGAACAGCGAGGTGCGGGATACGGCCGTGAGAGTGGGCAGCGCGGCGGCCACGGCACGCCGGACGGGCGCTCCGATCGCGTCGGGAAGGGGGTCGAACTCCGCCCACTGTCCTCGCAGTTCTTCGCCGATCTCTGCTGCTATCGCCGCGCTCATCCCGTCGAGAAGGAGGATCAGGACCCGTCGGCCGGGGCAGGCCACGACGGGTGCGACGATGCGGCTCAGGAAGCTCTCCACGGTGATCATCGCGCGGGGAGCGGTGCCGTCCGCGGTCCACACCGCGAGCCGCTCGGAGAAGGCACGGTCCAGATCGCGGCGCTTCTCTCGCGCCTCCGAACCGATCTTGCTGTAGGCGTCGGCGAGTACGGAGTCTGGGTCGCCGCCCGCTTCCAGGTGTTCCAGAGCGCGGTCCGCCCAGCCGAGTTCGCGGATCTGGCGGGCGGTGCCGTCGGCTACCGAGGCGATATCGACTTCAGGCTGGCCGCCGAGCCACTGCCGCAGGCGCGCCGCCATGCGTACCCGCTCGATACGGGCCTTGGTGGCACCGTCGGCAGCCAGGGTGTGGTCGGCCAGTGCGGTGACGGCAGTCGTGACCTTGCCGGAGTCGCCGTTGGCGAGGGCGTGGCCCGCGGCGGTGAAGCGGGCGTCGAGTCCGGCAGGGAGCAGCGGGCTGGCAGCGGCGGCGGCCTGTGCCCCGAACTGGGTGACGAGCTGTGCGGCCCGAGTCAGGACCGGGTCGGCGAGCCGGTGCTCGCCCCGTTCGACGAGGCCCCGGACGTACGCCTCGCCGCTGTGTCCGAAGGAGATCAGGAGTCTGTCGAGGTTGTCTCCCTGGGCGGGCGGCTGTTCGCCGAGCCACCGCTCGGCGCGCCCCCGTACCCGGTACAGGTCGTGGTCGGCCTCCGCGTGCCCCCACAGGGCGGCGCATACGACGGCGTACGCGGCTGCGTCGGCCCCGTGCTCGGCGTCCACCAGTGCGGTGATGATCTTGCCGGTGGGGCCGCCCTGTTCGGGTTCGGCGAGGAAGCGTGCCAGGCCGGCCCGTTCCGGTCCGCGCAGGTCTCTCAGGAGGTCGGGGCCGCCAGGGGTGAGGGTCCACCGGAACAGCGCGACGGGGTCGATGCGGTCTCCGTCGTCGTGTGCGGCCGGCTCGCCGAGCGCATCCGTGTCCTGGAGGCCTAGCCTGAACCGGCGCCTGGCTAGCCGGGTGAGGGCCTCGTCACGGGAGAGCACTCCCTTGCCCAGCGAGGGCCAGCCGCGGGTGGCCGCCGCGTCGAGAAGCGCTTCGGCCGCCCAGGTCTCGCCGCGCAGCCGCCCGTCGAGGCCGCGCGCGTCGAACGCTTCCTGCACGACCTCCCAGTTGTCGACGGAGCGGATCCGTCCGCCGTAGACGCGAGCGAGCAGCCCGGGGTCGAGGTCTGTGTCCTCGCGGTCGGTGAGGACGACCAGGACCTTGACGTCGGGGGGAGTCACTGCGTCGAGGTGGCCCAGGATCTGCTCGTGTACGGCCAATACCGAGGGCCCGACGGCCACCCGCGCCCGCAGCCCGCCCGCCGTCTGCTGCACAGAGGGTCCCTCCCAGACGGGATCGGCCCGCAGCAGTAGGACTCGGACCGTGCCGTCGCCGAGCCGGCTGCGGGCAGCGAGGTACTGGCGGACGGTTCCTGCGGGCAGCCGGGCGGGGCCGGCGGTCGCGGGCGCTGTGGTGAGGGTGCCGGACATCAGTCGACGACCTTCCAGACGACCTCGACGGTGGCATTGGGGTTCTCGGCCGCAAGCGCCGCGAGCTCCGCCTGCAGCTCGGCCCCGGCCCGGGCGGCGGTGGTCCGCCCGCCGCCGGAGCGCGCCACGGACCGCGACGGCGTACGGGGACCCGGCTGCTGCGCCGGCTCCGGCAGCACCTGCGGGTGAGCGGAACCACCGATCAGGTCCACGTCGTCGGAGCTCGGCAGCGGGGTGGCGGGCGGTTGGGGACGCTCGGCCGCGGTCTGTCGGGACCTCAGCAGGGACAGCACCTCCCGACCACCGGCGTTGAGCACCCCCGGCAGGTCGGGGTAGTCACCCGGGTCGCCGGCGGCGGCATCCCGCACCCGCTCCAAGACGGCCGCGCCGCCCACACCGAGGGTGTCGGCCAGGCCCAACTGGTCCCAGCTGGTGTTCTGCAACGCGGAGGCGACCTTCCCCGCGCTCTTCAGGGACATCCCGTACCGGTGCGCGGTGAAGTCGCCGAGGTCGAAGCGGGCGAGCCGGTCCACGACGGACTTGGCCTCGATGCCGGCTTCCGTCACCTCCTTGACCAGCTCCTGGGCCCGCCGGGCGAGGACGAGCCGGGGCGAGTCGTCGTCGAGGCGCAGGAAATCGCGGTGCTTCTCCAGCTCTCCGACGAGCCGTCCAGCGTCCTGAGCAAGCGCGGCGGCGGCCCGCTTGATCTGTCCGGCGAACTGGTTGACGATCCGCCCACGCCGCAGTTGCGGTGCCCGGTCCCCGAGGATGGTCTCGTACCGCTTGCGCGCCTCCTCCCAATCGCTCTCGCTGGGCAGCTGCTGCTCGCGCAGGGCGTAGTCCCGCCTCAGCTCGTGCGGTGCGGGCGCGGGTTCGACGGGGACTCCGCCGCGCACCCACACCCGGTCAGTTGTCTCCGCGTAGGCGGCGGCGAGCAGCCGGCGCAGCAGCTCGGGCAGTCCGCGCGGTTCGGGAAGGTCACTCCAGTCGGAGAGCTTGACCAGGGTCGGTTCGGCGGTGCCGTCCCGGCGGGCCTGGTGAGTGAAGTGGTCGGGCCAGGTGGTGGACTGCCGGTAGTACGCCTCCCGCATGGTGCCGAGGCCGAGGCCGCCCGCGATCCGCGCCATGATCTTGCGGTCCTTGCCGTCGACCTCGACCTGTCCGTCGCGGTCCTCGGCGGCCTTGCGTACGTACTCGAAGACAGTCTTGATCTCGGCGGGCTTCACGGGCTTGCTGATGCCGTCGGGGTCTAGGTCGGGGTGGGCGGGATACTGATGGGCGAGCAGCTTGCCAGCCAGGTCGCGAGCGGCGGCGTCCAGCGGCGCGCCAAGCGGAAGCCGAAGCTCAGGCACATCCTGCTGCGCGACCAGGTGGGTGTCGAAGCCCAGGTCGACAACCCCTTCCTGCTTCTGTGCGAGCCCGTACGCCTGCCGCAGCGCCTGGGTGACGCGCTCGGTGAGGATGTCGCGCTGCGACTGCAGCATGCTCTTGGCGCGCGCCTTGTCGTCGGCGTTGAGGCTGCGTGCGAATTCGGAGTCGAATCGGGCCTCGTCGGCGAGGGCCTTGTCGATGACGACGAGGCGCTCGAAGTCACTGCGGGAGGTGTCGGTCAGGTGTGTGGGCAGCCAGGCCAGGGTGCGCGAGTCGCCGCCCGGCTTCTCCCGCAAGGCACGCAGCCGCTGCAGGTCGTCCATCGGGCCGAACTCGCCCTCGTCGTAGGGGAAATCAACAACGAGCCGCCAGGTGTCGTCTTGGCTGGGCCGCAAGGTCGCCTCAGACAGCGAGTCGACGTCGGCGACGTTGCCGAAGACCACCTCGACCTGCCGTTCGGTGCCCTTCCACACCAGGTCGAGCACGTCGTACGCGTCGAAGCCGCCGGGCCCGTCGCTGACGCCGAGCGCGTCCTTGAGCAGGCTGCGCATCTTGGTGCGCCGGTTGCCCAGGTTGTTGTGGACCTGGGCATTGGCGAGGACGGCGTCCAGGTCAACGCCGGTGAGCTCCAGGCGGACCACCGCACCCGGCCCGGTACCGATGACCTTGATCTCGGGGAAGGTCGCCGCCCACTCCTTCGCCTTCTGCTCGAGCCGGCCCACCTCGGTGCCCGCGATGCGGGTGGTGATGGAACCGTGGTTGAGGGCGTGCAGCCGCGCCAGGGTGAGGTCGGCGAGCGCGGGCACGCTGGGCGCGAGCGCGGAGAGCAGCAGGGTCTGCAGGAGTCGACTGTCGCCGGTGAAGTCGCGGCAGCGGGCGGCGAGCTGCGGGTCGCCGAGGCTCTCGGGACGACGCCGGTACGCCTCGACCTGGTCCTCGGTGACCTGGTTGGTCTTCAGCAGGTACGGGCGGAGCTTGTCCCGGTACAGCTTGTCGGCGGCCTCGAAGTGGACATTGGTCTCCCCGCTGAACGCCTTGTCGCCGCCGCCCGCGATCGCCGGGTACAGGTCGCCGAGCGGCACGAGCTGCCCGAGCCGCCAGTCGTCACGGTGGTCGACGAGCAGCTGACTCATCAGCTTCAGGCCGGTGCGGGAGCGCTGTAGCGCGGCGGAGATGTGCACCAGGGTGTCCATGAACGCCGGCGGGAACGGGTACGTCCGCCGGAACGCGTCCTCGTCCGCGCCGGTGGTGGACTTGTCGTGGCCGAGCAGGGTGTCCCACACGTCAGGGCCGAGCTTCTTGGCCTCGGTGAACGCCGCCTCCACCTCCGCTTCGGCGTCGGGAGTGGCTGGCTTGAGCAGGCGGGCTTGCGCAATCTGCGGGAGGTTGCGGTCTTCCAGGACGACCTTGTCGAAGCGACCGCCGCTGAGCTTGAGACTGTCCTGGACGGCTGCCTCGGCGGCGCCCGACATCTCCTCGCCGACCAGTTCGCGCAGGTCGCGCTGGCGGGCGATGAACGACACCACCGGGATAGCGCGCCGCTCGTCGCCGCCCTCCACGAAGTTAGTGATCTTGTCGGATTCGCGTGAGACGAACCTCTGGTCGTGGATGCGGGAGGCCAGCCACAGGATCAGCTCGTCCATGAAGAGGACGAGTCCGTCGTAGCCGAGGGACTTGGCGTGCGCGGCGATGATGCCGAGCCCCTTGTCCAGGGAGACGAACCCGTCGGCGTCCTCGGAGGCGTTGCGCGAGAACGCCGGGAACAGGGTCTGGGTGAGGTCCTGCACAAGGCGGGCCCGCAACTCCGGCGGTGTGGAGGGGTTCTCCAGGTCGAGACCCTTGGTGTTCTCGTGCTCCTCCGGAGCGTTCACCGCCTGATCAAGCAGCTCGGTGGTCCAGGTGAAAGAGTCGCCCCACTCGTCCATCTGGCCGTCGCCGGCGTCAGCAAGCTGCTCGATCACCCTGTCGTCGCCGTTGCGGCGGCGCTGCTCAGCGAAGTCCTCGAAGAGCCCGTCGGTCCGGTAGACCTGCGGCAGCGGGCAGCCGGGGTGCAGTTTGCGGACGTGCTCCACATACTTGCCGAGCACACGCTGCTCCAGGGACTTGGAACCCAGCATGTGGTAGGGCACCAGCAGGAACCTGCGGTCGTCCGCGTCCAGCCAGGAGTGCCGGGCCCGCACCGGGTCGAGGTCGCCGCGCGTCCGGGCAGCCTGGTTCCCCGACAGCAGCGCGTAGAGCACCGCCATGAAGTGCGACTTACCGGAACCAAACGAGCCGTGCAGATAAGCCGCCTTCGACGAGCGGCTGTCGAGCGCCGACTTGATCAG
Organism: Streptomyces sp. NPDC055103; assembly: GCF_053607625.1. Taxonomy (NCBI): domain Bacteria; kingdom Bacillati; phylum Actinomycetota; class Actinomycetes; order Kitasatosporales; family Streptomycetaceae; genus Streptomyces; species Streptomyces sp. NPDC055103. The sequence goes on along the minus strand of NZ_JBSGTX010000034.1, from coordinate 12,252 downwards.
GTCGAGTGCCTCGTCGAAGTTGCCGAGCAGCCGGTCGGTGACGACGTAGTCCCTCAGCGCCGCCTCGGCCCCCTCAGGGGTGACCGCCTCGTTCAGCTTCAGCACGAAGTCGGAGGTGGACACCGACTCCGGGATGTCGATCAACTCCCGCAGCAGCGGACGGTCCTCGGGACGAGAGTTGTTCCTGCTCATGAACGCCATGGTGATTTGGCTCCTCGCCCTACTCAGTCAGACTCTGCGCCGGTAGCGGCATCGGTGACGTTGTCCGTGACGGACATCTGAACTGCGGCCTTCGCGCCAGTTCGCTTCTTGGGCGCGGCTGCCTTCTTCGCGCCCCCGCGGGTGGCGGCGGCCGGGCGCCAGGCCCGCAGCGCGTCGTCGGGCAGCCCGAGCTCGCCCTGCTTCTGCTGCCGGAACGCCAGGACCTCGGCGGCCGGCGACGCCCCAAACTCCGGGTCATACTCGCCGTACCACTGCTCCAGCCACGGCTGCAGCTCAAGCAGCCCAGTCAGATAGGGCACGAGCTCATCCTCACCCAGCCCGGCCTGCTGGATGTACGAGGCGAGAGCGAGGCCCTGCTCCAAGTGGTCCCAGCCGGCCCACCCGTACAGATCCGGCGACTGCACGTTGACCGTGCCGTACGACACGAACCGCTCCTTGCGAACGTCGAGCTTGCCACGCGCACGCCAGTAGCCCGGCTTCAGAAAGTCCGCCGAGGTGTACTTCGCCGGCACGGGCGTCTCCTTGCGGATCTGCCGCTTGGCGGGCTCGTCGGGCGCGGCATCCTCCTCACGCTGCTTGTCCCACACGTGCTCCCAGTCGGCGCGCTTCTTCAGCCCGCCCGGCTTGTACCGCAGCGCAGACACGAACGGCACGTGCTCCTCGGACAGCAACTCCCGTACGGTCTTTACGAGGTCCTGCCGGGGCGCGTACAACTCAGCAACGGACGCGAAGTCCTCGTCAGAGGAAAGGCTTTCGGCGAGGCGGGCGAGGGTGGTGACAGTGGGGTTGCCGCTGGCGTCAAACCAGTACTCGCGGCCCTCGACGCGGTCAAGCAGCCAGGACTTCAGCGCCTTCTGCCGCATTGCATCCCAACCCTCGGTGGCCCAGCGCCGCTTGTACTCGGGACGCTCCACCATGCCGATGGCACGGTTCGACTCGATGACCTCGATCCGCCGCTGCACGAGCGTCCGGTAGTCGGCGGGCCAGTGCGCCGGGATCTCCGTGATCGACGTGGACCCGTGCCGCGTGAACCACTCACCGCTGGCCTCGCCGGCTGCGACCCGCCGCGCGAGCACGATTTCGAAGGCACGCTCACCAAGGGCAAGTTCGGGCACGACCGAGACGTCAGGCAGGCGCAGATCCTCGGAGTGCAGGTCGTAGAGGGAGTACACCTGCCAGTCCAGCTCCTCCTGAAGGGCGATCATGCGAGCGCGGGTGGAGTTGTAGGTGGCTTGGGCCTCCCGGAGGGCGAGAGCGGTGGGCACTGCCTCGGCTGCGAGGGCGGCGGGGACCGTCACGGAGAGCTGCTGGGCAAGAGCGTCGAGCTCGGCGGCAAGGGTAGTGGGGTACTCGGAGGGAAGCGGGAACTCTTGAAGCTTCGTGCCGGTGAACTCGTAGAAGCGCTCCCACACCTGCGACTTGTAGCCTTCGTTTACACCCTGGCTGCCCTTGTCGTGGCTAACCATCTTGAGCCAGAAGCCAGCCGTGGAGCTATTGAGCAGCCCAAGGAGGCGCACATACTCCTTCTCCGTCGCACCCTCCGGGAGCACCAATACCGGCGCAGTACGGATGAATACGCGTGACAGTCGATTCAGGGAGAAGTGGTTGTGAGTGGAAACAAAGGGGAATGCAATAGTCGCATCCGGGGAGTACCGACGGCGGAAGAACATCGAGTACTCGAACCAGCGAAGACCGCGCTCAAGTTGAGATTTACCGAACGCGACACGATCGATGAGATACCTGCGCATTGGCCAGAGGAATCGACTCACTGCCTCGGGGGCATCAGGCTCCAGGGTCGCCTCTCCATACGGCCACAAGGAGGGCTCCGCCCCATCAATGAGGTAGTCGCGAACAGCTCCGCCTTCGACCAGCTCACGTTCATGCGCCTCGTCGATGCCAGCTCGCCGCAAGGCGCCGGCGCCAACCATATAGGCATCGTCCTCGCGTGTAACGGCACCCGCACCGATTTCTTCAACAACCGACTTGAGCTTGCCCACGGCTGCGATATTGAGCTGCTCAACCAGCTCCTGGCCGCCGGCGGCCAGGATCCAGGGCTGCTTGTCGAAAAGACCTACCCGATCTAGATCATCGACTGACACCCATTTGCTGGAACTTCCTGGCACGTCGATCTGCTCAGCAATCGCCTGCCACACCAGCCCCTCCTCCGGCTTCTCCGGCGCCGAAGGCTCCCCCTGCACGCTCCGCACCGTCCGGATCGTCGCCTGCCGCTTCGATCCTTCTCTCGGCCGTCCCACGAGGATCACCGTCGGAGTCCCGTGCCCCGGAATGTACGCCCCCGACGTGTCGATGACCTCGGTGAGTTCGACCTTGTGGGCGAAATACTCCTCAATGAGCTTGGTTCCGAATTCTCGCTTCATGAAGGAGTTCGCCGTGATCTGGCCGACCATGCCGTAGCCGCTCCCGTCGGCTCCGCCCCGCTTGGCCAGTTCGAAGAACCGCTGGGCGAAGGGCACGGACAGCGCGTACGTCCCTGCGCACGCCTTGTAGAGCTCCCGGTACAGCTCGTTGAGCTTCTTATCCTTGACCGTGATGTACGGCGGGTTGCCCACCACCACGTGGTAGCGCCCTTGCTGCAGGATTCCGGGGTACTCGTGCACGTCCTCCGTCACGTACGAGAACTCCGCCAGCGCGTCACCAGCCACGCCGGCGTCCTCCCCAAGCCCGAGCCCCAGCTGCAGTTCCAGCTGCCGGTCCTTAATAAGGGAGTCGCCGACCGCGAGCTGGATGGGCCACTCGTACTGACGGGCCTCCTCAAACGTCCGCATGCCGCTCGCGGCCATCGCCGCGACCAGGAGCCGGAAGCGAGCCACCGCGACCGCGAACGGGTTGAGATCAACCCCGTGCACAGAGTCGAGGGCTGCCCGTACCCGCTCGTACGGGCCCACCTCGGGCCGTTGCTCGGCCCACATGCGCACCAGGCGTCGGAACCCGCCGAGTACGAAGTGTCCGGACCCGCACGTCGGGTCGATCATCTTCAGTTCTCCGAAGCCGAACTCCCGTACCGCCGGGGTCATCGTCCGGTCGAGGATGAATTCCTCCACGAACTCCGGTGTCTGTAGCAGCGCGTACGTCTTGCGAGCCGCTTCGCTGAGGTCCTGGTACAGGTCACCCAGGAAACGGGTATCCCAGCCCTTGGTGCCGTCCTCATTCAGCAGGTCGGTGAAGTCATGGACGAGGACCGAGCCGCCAGCCCCGCCGTTGCTGTCGGCCTCATTCTCGGCGGCGCGCTGTTCGCGCCAGAAGGCGAGCAGCGCGCCCGCACCGTCGTGTGAGAGGGGGATCTGGTAGAGCGGGTTGTGGTCGCAGTCGAAGAGCAGCTGTCCAGCCTGGCCGGCGCCGAGTTCGGCGAACGCGGTCTCCAGCCAGCCTCGGTACGTCGGGTCGGCGACCTTCTCCAGGTACTCCTCGTACCGCGCCTGGGCGGTTTCCCGTCCGGCCACGTCAGGGGAGGTGATGTATGGCTCGGCAATCAGATGGTTGTCCTCGCTGAAGCGGACGAAGACCGTGCCGAGTACCCAGGCCACCGCAACCTGGGTGACGCGCTCGCCGAGCCAGGCGTTCCAGGTCGCCGCAGTACGGCCCAGCCTCCGTGCCTGCTCGTACTCGCCGCGCAACCGTGTCCCGACCTCGGGGACAGCTTTGACCTGCTGCTCAAGGTCGGTCTCTGCCGCCTTGACCTGCTTCTGCAGGTCAGCGAGGAGGCTCTTGCGGTCGATCACGGAACGGCTCCTGTGGATGGGAGAGAACGGAAGAAGATCAGATCAGAAGGAGAAGCGGGTCAGGCGTCCGGCGCGAGGTGTTTGCGCGCGACCCAGGCGTCCGGCACGACGATCCACTCGTCGAACCCCGCCTGGTACGGCACACTCTGCCCGGCCAGCCGCGGCGCCCGTGCCGGGTCGGACTGGGCAACGAGCAGCCATAGCGGGCTACCGCCCTGCCGCGCTTCCTCCGCGAGCCGCCCGAGCAGGTCCAGAGCGTCATACCGGGCGAGCACCGCAGTGTCGGTGAGGAGCAGCGGACCTTGTCCCTCCGCGAGGCGCTCTCGTAGCCGCGGCTCGACGCGCCCCCACGCCTTGTCAGTGCGGATGCGCAGCTGTTGGTGGGCCCGGCTACCCGGTTCGGCGGCGTCCGCCTTGAGGACGGTCTCCCAGGTCGGTCGGGCCGCCTCGCCGACTACACCGCGCAGTTCGTCCACGAAGAGCCCGGTCAACGACACCGGCCGCGCCCCGTACTGCTCGTCGGCCAGCTGCCGCACCGCGTCCTCGGCGCGCCGCTGGGGCACGGTCAGGACTCGGAAGCCGTCCTGGCGTGCCGAGTGCGTGAGCCGCTGCTCGGCCTTGACGGCGGCAGCGACGGCCGCGTCCGCGTCGTACTGGGTGGGGGCGGAGCGGCGGGCCTCCGAGGCTCCCCAACTCGCCGAGGTCAGACCGGCGGTGGCGTCCCCGGACGGACGGTCCGGGATGAGGCGGAGCACCTTGTCGTAGCGCGTGGCCAGTTTCAGCTCGAAGCCGGCCTGCTTCAGGTCGCGGACCAGTGCACTGCCCGTGGGCAGCTCGCGCGGCGCCAGCGGATCCGTGCCCAGGTCAGGGAAGCGGGTGGCGACCCGCTTGTGCAGGGCGTCCACTGACAGGCCCGGCTGCCGCTCCTCCTCGACGCCCAGCTGCACAGCGACCACACCGGCCTGGGTGATCCTCAACGCGCGCACCAGGTCCAGGTCGCGCGGGTAGATCTCCAGTCGCGGCGTGAGGGCGGCCCGGGTGGAGGCGGCCACCGCGATCTCGGCAGTACGCCGCTCGTCCCAGCCCAGGCTGCCCGGCGGCCGTCGCAACGCGTCCAACTCGGTGAGGACCGTGCTCGCCGTCGGCAGGGACTCCAGCGCCGCGAGCCGGTCGGCCCGCGCGCCCAGGTTTAGCGCGTAGTCCTGCAGAGCGGGCAGCGTCGGGGTGTCCGGACCGTCCACTCCCTCCCGGACGTCCAGAGCGAACAGGCCGAGCACCGGATCGACGCCCTTGGGCATCCGGGCGTGGAAGTAGCGGAAGAGCGGCGGGGACTCGTTGTCGTAACTCTCCCGCTCGACCACGGCCCGCAGCAGCGACAGGGCGAGCGCACGCCGGTCGCGCCGCTCCACGTGCTGGGTGCCGCGCCGGGCGATCAGCGCGTCGGCGAGCTCGATCACCGGGGCCACCCGGCCACGCTCGACAAGCAGCTCCACCACCTCCTCGCGCAACAGCTCAAGGGCGGCGTCCCCGTACCAGCGCTCGCGCGCCTTCTTCACGATCTGCGGGATACGGCCCGCGGTCAGGCCCACCGCGTCGGCGACGTCCCGCTGCCGGACCCATGCCAGTCCCTCGGGCAGCTTGCCGGTCTCGTCAGGCAATCGCAGCAGCAGCCGGACCGCTTCGCGTTCCTTGGCGTTGGAGCGGGCGCTGCCGCTGGATGGCTTCGGGACCAGGCGGGCCGCGAGCGCGTCCAGGCTCAGTGCGCCCAGCAGTTGCGGGGTGGTGACGTTTCCGCCGCCGGCAGCGACCGATTCGGCGACCGCCTGTTCCAGCTCGGTGATCTCCTGGCCGGCTGCCTTGCGGGCCTCCGCGCTCAGTGGGGCGGGGGCCGCCTTGCCGAGTCGGAGGTTCCACTCCTTCTGCCGGCGCTGGATCTCCTCGCGGGTGCGCGATCCCATGCCCGGTGCGGTGAGGAACTTCCTCGCCGAGTATTCCAGTACGTCCCCGACGGAGTTCAGGCCCATGGCGAACAGCTGGGACTGCGCGGAGAGCGTCAGACCTGCCACAGACAGAGGCGTCGTACGGTCAGCCTTGGCCGCCTGCTGGTCACGAACCTGCTCGGCGGAGGCGTCGTCGTCCTCCCGTCCGATCTGCGGTCCGGTTTCCTGCGTGGTTCCTTCGCTCTCCGCTGCACCGTGCCCGGAGCTCGGGGCCGTCGTGCGCTGCGCGTCGAGGAAGAGTGCCTGCCAGGCGCGCTCCATCGGCTTCAGATCCGAGAACCGGTCCTTCACGTCCCGGGCCAGAGCCTTGCGGAAGAAGGCCACGAGGCCGTCACGGACCGCCGGCTCGAAGGCGTCGAACGCGAGCTGCGGGTGGGGCCACTCCTTCGGATCGGTCTGCCGGGCTGTGACGGAGCCGTCGCCCCAGCGGGGCAGCTCGTTCGACGCCATCTCGTGCAGCGTCACCGCCAGCGCGTACCGCTCGGCGTGCCCGTCGTACGAGCCACGCGTGATGATGCCCAGGAACGGGTCAAGGTAGCCCTCGGTGCCCGCATCGATCTCCTTCGCCGGGTATCCGGCGAGCGAGAAGTCGATCAGCACCAGCTGCCGGGTGCCGTTGGGACGGATCCGGATCGCGATGTTGTCCGGCTTCAGGTCCCGGTGCCAGATTCCTTCCGCCTCCAGGTGCTCGACCGCGCCGAACAGGTACTTCCCGTACGCCTCCAGCTGGTCCATGCCAAGGCGGCCGTTGTCCCGCAGCTGACGGGCGACGGTGTCCTCACGCCGCCTCGGCCCCTTCCCGTCACCACGGTCCTGGTCCTTCAGCTCTCGGCTGTCGCCGACGTATTCGAGAGCGAGCACCCGGCGGCCCGCGAGAGTGATCGGCTCCCGCTCGTACAGCGCGATGATGCTGGAATCCCGGTGGATACGGCCCAAGACCTGGGCCTCCCGGTCCAGGACCGCGTGCTTGGCCTCGCTCAGCGCGACCTTCAGCACCGCGACCGGCAGGGTGCCGCTGCGCCGCGGCTCGCCCGCGAGATCCCGCACCAGGAAGGCACGTGAGGTCGAGCCTGTACCGAGTCGACGCACGACCTCCCAGCGCCCGGCCAGCACGTCTCCGGCCACCGCCTCCAGCGGGTCCTTCTCCGGCTCGCCCCGATCCTCGTCCGTCTCGGATCCCGACCCGTCGTCCCCGCCCGTGCCTGCGGCTGTGTCCGTGCCTACGGAGTCCTTTTCGGTGAATGCCTGCTCGACGTACTCCAGCATCTCCAGGAAGTCGTCGACCGTGGACAGACGCCGGCCCGGTTCGTACGCGGTGGACGCTTCCACCAGGTCGTCGATGTCCGGGTTGAGCCCGTCGACCAGGGCGCTCGGGCGCAGGCTCTCACCGGCTTCCAGGCGGGCCATGACCTCGCTCTGGCTTGCGCCTGGTGCCTGCCCGGTGACCAGCAGGTACGTAAGGACACCAAGCCCATACACATCGAGGCGCACCGGGTCGGCCTTCGGAATCCTCAGCTCCGGTGCCAGGTACGGATCAGCCTGTTCCGAGACGTGGAACCCGGACACGTTCGTAGGGGCCAGGGTCAGGGGCCGGCCGCGGCTGGCGCTCTGCCCGGTGGCAATCTGCCAGTCCGCGATCTGCGGCCACGGGCTCAGCCAGCGCTGCTCCTCGCTGAGCTCCCGCCCGCGCGGGCCGCGGTCACGCGGGATGACGTGCACCGCGTGCGCCGACAGCGTGCGGTGATGGACACGGCGGGAGTGCGCGGAGCGCACCGTCTCGGCAAGCTGCCGTACGAGCGCTAGACGGCCTCGCAGGTCCAGCTGCTTCCCGTGCTGCACCAGGAAGTCGTCCAGCCGCAGAGTCTCCGGGTGGTAGTCGAACAGGATCGTCGGCCCGGCCGGGTGCCCCGACGGCAGGTAGCTCTTCAGCTGCACCGCCCCGGGGTGCCGGAACCGGCTGAGCACCAGCGCCTCGCGAGCAGCAGCCTGCTCCACCGAACGTCGCTCGGCGTCGGAGGCACCGCGCTCGCTCAGGAAGACCCGTACCCGCGCCAGATCGTGCAGCTGAGAATGACGGCCCAGATAGTCGGCCCAGGTAGGCCCGGAGTCGAACGCCTTCGCATCCAGGAGGTAGGAGCCCACCTCGTGCTGGCGGCGGATCGGTGCGATGCCGAGCTTCTTCAGGGCGGCGTCGACGCGATGGGACGTCTCGGCCGTTATGCGGCGCCGAGCGTCCGCCGACGGCTCGGCCAGCATGTCCACGAGCTGCTTGACCGTGAACACGCCATTCAGATCGGCGGCCGGAAGGTTCACCCGGAGCTTGTCATCGGTGAAGCAGACCGCCTCGCCCACCCAGATCTTCGGCCGGTCCCCGGGCCGGCCGGAGACGTCGTTGATCAGGCCGGACAGTTCCTTGGCTTTCCGATTCGCCAGGTGCAAGGGGTTGCCGTGTCGCCGCTGAGTCCCGCCGGGCGTGGTCTGCACCCAGTCGTTGCCGCCGCCGTGTACCGAGCCGTGCCAGTCCTTCAGCTCGAGGAGGAACACCCCGGCCGGTGAGGTCACCAGAAGATCGATCTCGCGGACATGTCCGCTGTTCGCGGTGAACGTGAAGTTCGACCAGGCCCGCCACGGCTCCTCGTCCGGCAGACGCCTACGGATCGCTTCCAGACCACGGCGCTCGTGCTCATACTCGGACTCGGTGACCGCCGTCCACCGGCCTTCCAGCATGCGACTCCCCGCCTCTGTCTGTTTGCACACAATTGCGCCTGCCGCGACGCTGCCCCCGCGCCCGGGAGCAATCGGGCTGCTCCCGCAGAAGGAATCTTAGAGGGCAGGACTGACGGCAAGAGGGGGACTGGGGTTCCCCGTAGCCCATCTCCTTCCCATCGTGAACGCCAGATTTCCGCTGCTCACGTCTAGGATCGGCCATCGGGCGCTGGTTTCGGCACGTCGCATCTGACCCTTGCATGCAGGGTGCCAGATACCCTTGGCGTAGAAGTTGTCGAGGAGCAGAAGCCGACTTCTCCATGGTGGTGGAGCCCTCGTCCCAGAGGAGAGACAGACCACGAATCCGGGCATTCAGGTGTCTCACGTACCGTCGATGCACAGGCACCGCGTGCCCGCACACCGAACCGTGGGACGCGATCCGGACAGCCTCGCCGTTCGCATCCCGGAGACAACCATTGAGCAACGACCTCCCACCCACTGATGGGGATGACACCTTCTGGCAGGAACGCCGGACGTGCTTCCTGACCACTCGCCGGCCCGACGGCACGCCCCACCTCATCCCTGTCGGAGTCACCTACGACCCTGAGACTCGGGTCGCCCGCGTGATCAGCGACGGCGCCAGCAAGAAGGTCCGCAACATTCGCGCCGTCAAGGCCGCCGGCAACGAGGCCCGCGTCGCCGTAAGCCAGGCCGAGGGGCTGCGATGGTGCACCCTCGAAGGCACAGCCGTCATCAAGGACGACCCCGAGTCAGTCGCCGAGGCCGAGCGCCGATACGAGAAGCGGTACAAGACTCCACGGATCAATCCGAACCGGGTCGTCATCGAGATCACCATCACCCACGCGATGGGGACCGCCAAACCTTCTGGCTGGTGACCCGACCTTTCATGCCTGGCGACGGCGGGGCGGAAAGGTAGCCGAAAATTTCCGGTTAGCCTAACCGGGGATTCTCAGGATGATGGTTCCTCCACCGCCACGTCCACCCCGTCCGTCGGAAGGCACCCTCGCGACAGAGAACACGCACAAACCGCGCACGGCATCAAAGTCCGTGAGCGCTTCACGCTGCCACGTAGCTGGCGCGGAACAAGTCCTGGGCACGCTCCAGGTCCCGCTCAGTGCGCAGCTGTACCTCCAGGTCGCCCGTTCCGTGGTGACCGAGGCCCGTCACGTCCCTGGTGAAGTCGGGGCCGAGGTCGACCTCGGCCGGATCGAGCGAGAGGTAGACCAGGACCTTCGTCCGTTGGGGCGGGCAGATGCTCGCGAAGTTCCGCAGCCGCTGGTAGGCGCAGTACTTCTTGCGCTGCACCTTGGTGATCCCCTCACCGAGGCCGAGCAGGGCCTCGTCCGCCGCTGCCGCCAGCTCCGCCATACTCTCGCGCCCTGCGTGCACCGGCTGTGCTGCCTCGGTGCGCCGGCCCCGCCTGCCCTGGGCCGGGCGCCCGGCGGCCGTGGCCAGGGTCTCAAGACCGATGAGGTCCCTACCGAAGAAGCGGTAGCGGACCAGGTCGATGCTGCGCCGGTGCTCGCGCACGGCGTGGACGTCGTAGCGGGTGAAGTCGCCGGCCACACAGATCAGTCGGGGTCCGCTCCAGAGCACCTGGGCCGCGGCCGTCCCCCCGAGCCGGTCGCGGACCAGGTGCTCGAACTCGCCCCGGTGGTCCATGAGCCAGCTCAGATAGAACAGCCCCTGGTTCATCACGCCGGGATCCGTGCCGCGCTTGTACTCCACGACGACGGGTGCACCGTTCGCGTCGAGCCCCAGCGAGTCGATCCGGCCGGCGTGGACCGGTCCCGTGCTGTACTCGGACGCCAAGAAGCGAACCCCGAGCAACGCCTCCATGTTCGCCTCGACAAGACGCTGCACATCCGCTTCGGCCGCAGCAAGTCGGGGCCCAAGCTCGTTAACGCCCCCGTGCGCCGTCTTGAACAACCGCAGCTTCCGCCACCTCCCCTCTCCATGGACCCCCTCCAACACTCAGCGCCGCAGGCATATTTCCTCGCCTTGGTTCAGCTACGGAGCGTGTTCGATCGGCGATGGCCGCGCTGGGGCAGGTCGCGCTCTGGGGGCGAGCACAGTACGCGCCCTTACCGAGCACGAGACCAACCTGTTCTGACGGAGCTAGACCTGCGGAACAGGGCCGAACAGCGCGCTGTCCTCGAACGGTGGCTTTGCCGACGTCACCGCTGACGCGTCAAGTGCGGGAAGTGCGGGGCAAGGAGGTTAATGGCCTCCTCCCAGCGGAAGCGGTCAGCACCTCCACCGGACTTCGGGCGATGCGGCGCGTAGCTGCCGAACATCACGCCCATCTGCCTCAGTTCGTCAACGCTGCGGCGATACGCGCGGTGGGCAGCGAGGGCGGTGTTCACGTACGGAAGTACCGCGGTGGGGATGCCCATGCCGGGGGCCTCACAGAGGATGCCGAGTGCGAGGTTGTCCGCGAAGCCGGCCGCCCACTTGTTGACCGTGTTGAACGTGGCCGGTGCGACTGCGATGGCGTCAGCCCGCGGGTAGGACCGTGCATCACCGGGTGAGCGCCAGGCAGAGCGGATCGGGTATCCGGTCTGGTTCTCGATCACCCGGCTGTCGAGGAAGCCGAGGCCCTGCGGGGTGGCGACAACCACAACCTCCCAGCCCCGTTCCTGGGCGGCGGTGATGAGCTTGCCGACATCGCTGGCGATCCCGGCCGCGCACACGACGACATACACGAACGGCTTGCGCTGCGGCTCATTCACGCGGGTACTCCCAGTCGACGGCTGAGGTGGTGGAGCTCTGGCAGCGTACGACGGCGGCCCCGGGCAGCAGCAGCCTTACAGGACTCCTCCGGCCCCACCTTGCCGACCGGGAACTGCCAGGACAGTCTCGCTGCCCGGGCCGTGATCCGCCCCGACGCCTGGACGCCGCCGTAACCTCGCATCCTGCGCAGGGAACCCATTCGCCAGATCCAGTCGCGGGGAGCGCGGCGGTCGGGGTCGTCGGTTGTTTTCCCTGTGAACGAGCAGCCGCACCCAATCGCGATCTACCGCCAAGCGGACAGCGGCCACCCGCTCCGCTGCCACTACGTCGCGTAGCCTGTCATGGCACACGGATCACGGTCCCGATCAGCGGCGATCCTCCTTCAGAGGCAGCCTCCGCTGGGGAGAATCTGGGGAGAATGAAGCCCCGTTGGGGAGTGGCTGGGGAGGATCGGCCGCATCAACAGGCAGCACGGCGAAAGGGCCTGAAAGACGGATCGCCGCAGGTCAGGGCGCCTCTCCAGTCGATTTCCGCAGGTCAACGGCGTGAGGGCGAGGACTTCAAGAAGATCTTGTCCTGGGCGGCCATCCTGTTCGCACCCACGTTGGTGGGAACGATCTACGGAATGAACTTCGACGCGATGCCGGAGCTGAACTGGACCTTCGGCTACCCGTTCGCGATCCTGCTGATGGCGGCGGTGTGCGCGAGCCTGTACTTCATCTTCAAGCGGCGCGACTAAGGGCCTGCCGATCATTAACCTGTCGCTTTGATCTTGCTGTCGGGGCTGCTGCTTTGGGCGGCCACTCGGGCTCGGAGGGCTGTCAGGGCGG